>NZ_JADEVX010000116.1:0-14446 GCF_015207925.1 Microcystis sp. LEGE 00066
ATTAAAAAGACTAGGAATTGACGAAATCGCTCTAGTCAAAGGACAAAAAAATTACTGTGCAGTTTTAGTAAATTTAGATACGGGAAAACTAATAGCTATTCTAGAGAAGCGAACACAAGAAGAATTGAGGGAAACGCTTACAGGGTGGGGAAAAGAGGTGTTAGAGCAAATTGAAGAAGTCAGCATAGACCTTTGGTTGCCCTATAAAAATTTGGTGAAAGAATTGATGCCATCGGCCGAGGTAGTCGCCGATAGATTCCATGTAATGAAACAAATTAATCAAGAGTTAGACGAACAAAGAAAAGCAGAAAAAAGAGCCGTAGAAGCGCAGAGAAATAAAAAACAGAAAGCGGAAAAAGAAGCGAAGCTAGAAGTTTTAAAGCGAAGTAAATATAGCTTGTTAAAAAATGAAAAAGATTTAACGGAAACCCAAAAAATCAAACTAGAAGCTATCAAAGAAAATTTCCCAAATTTGAAAAAGATGCAGGAATTAAAGGAAGAATTTAGAAAGATTTATGAAACCTCAGAGAATCCGACAGAGGGAATGCTATCCATCTCGGAATGGTTGGCAAAATCCTCCAGTGTTTTTACTAAGAGTTGTCAAACAATCCGAAACTGGTTTGGAGAAATAATTAGTTATTTCGAGCGAAGGACAACGAATGGGGTGGTCGAGGGAATCAACAATAAACTTAAACTAATAAAAAGAAGAGGCTATGGCTTTAGAAACTTTCGGAATTTTTGGGTTAGAAGTATGTTATCTTGGCATCTTGTCTGTTGATTTAGCATAAAGAGTAACGAAGAGCCAACTTATATAGAACCGATCAATCTTTGTGTCCTTTGTGTCTTTGTGGTTCGTTCCAGTCGCTCGCTGGCGGGAATATATCTTATAAAATACATTTTACCCACCAAACCCAAGAGAGCCGACAGGAGGCAAAAAACGAGTTATTGGACAGAAAGAGGCGATGGGATGTTATTATTTAAAACCGATTCCCTGGAAGCAGCCGAATCGATCATCGGGCAGCATCCCCTGGCGAATAGTAGTGGAATAGGCTATTAAAGGAGTGAACCCTGTGCAAATATTCACGACAATCCCCGGTTTACGCACTTTTTTGGCTGATTATCGCCCCGATCGCAGTATTGCCCTCGTGCCAACCATGGGCGCCCTCCATAAAGGTCATGCTAGTCTAATTCGACGCGCAGTGACGGAAGCGGAGGTAACTGTGGTCAGTATTTTTGTTAATCCTCTACAATTTGGCCCCACAGAGGATTTTTCTCGCTATCCCCGCACCTTTGAAAGCGATCGCAAATTGTGTGAATCCTTGGGAGTTGCTGCTATTTTTGCTCCGAGTGCGGAAACTTTAGGAATTGGTGATTCTGAGGAGATAACCGCAGTTGTTCCCCCGATTTCTCTGACTAGCGGGTTATGTGGTGCTTTTCGTCCGGGGCATTTTCAGGGAGTAGCCACAATTGTCGCGCGGTTGTTTAATATTATTGCACCGACGATCGCCTATTTTGGTGAAAAGGATGCCCAACAGTTAGCGATTATCCGGCAATTAGTCAGAGATTTAAATTTAGCGATCGAGATTCGCGCTTGTGCTACAGTGCGAGAAACATCGGGATTAGCAGTTAGTTCTCGCAATCAGTATCTATCGGCCACAGAAAGGGAAAAAGCGACAATTATCCCCCAAAGTTTGCAATTAGCTCTCGAAAGTTTTCGTTTAGGGGAAAGACAAAGGGAAAAACTGCTGGCTATTGTCCAAAAAAATCTCGACAGAGTACCAGAATTTCGCTGTCAGTATCTGGATTTAGTCCATCCCCAGAGTTTACAACCGATCGAGCAGATCGAGACAAGGGGACTGTTAGCGATCGCTGGATTGATCGGTCAAACCCGTTTAATTGATAATATTATCTTGTGTCAACGTCGGCCAGTTATCGCTATTGATGGGCCTGCTGGAGCGGGAAAATCCACAGTCACGCGCTTAGTAGCGGAAAAATTGGGGTTAACCTATCTCGATACCGGTGCGATGTATCGCGCAGTGACATGGTTAGTGGTGAATTCCGGTCTGGATTTGTCCGCAGAAGCGGCCATCGCCGAGTTATTATCTTTAGCAAAGATAGAAATAATTCCGGCCGATAGTCCCGAAAATGTGACTATAGTGAAGATTAACGGGCAGGATGTGACTTTAGAGATTCGCTCTCCCGCAATTACCGCGCAAGTGTCCAGAATTGCCGCTCAAAAAGCGGTGCGACAGCAGTTAGTCACCCTGCAAAGACAACTGGGAATGTCGGGGGGAATAGTTGTGGAAGGTCGGGATATTGGTACTAATGTTTTCCCAGAAGCGGAATTAAAGATTTTCTTGACAGCGACACCCGAAGAAAGAGCGAGAAGGAGATTAAAAGACTTAGAAGCGCAGGGAAATGGGGGTATTAGTCTCGCAGAATTAACCCAAGAGATTGAAAAAAGGGATTATTTGGATAGTAATCGCTCCCTAGCACCCCTGCGAAAAGCCACAGATGCGATCGAAGTTAACACCGATCATCTCACTATTGCAGAAGTCACGGAAAAAATCACTGCTCTTTATCATCTTAAATCAGGTAATTTAGGGGGATAATTATGAAGTTAAATTACCTGACTTTCTCATCTATCTGTTTAACGGTAACTTCCTTGATAATTCTTAGCAGTCCAGCTATATCTTTAGCCGATCATAGATCACCAATAACTTTAGCTTCTCGGGATTTATCAAACCAGCAACAGGGAAAAAAAATTATTCTTAATGGTCGTTCTTTGCCCGTTTCTTGGCAACAGTGGACAGCAGCAAATAGTACCAGAATCGCCATGGGTGACACGGCAGCAGGACAATTATTCGGCATGGATTTTCTTAGCACAAATGATCCCAAAAAGCAACCGATCAACTGGTTTAATTTACAAACTTTATCAGCTAATTTAATTGATTCCGATCGCTGGTTAGACGTTACGGATATTTTACTAAAAATGGGGGCAACAACCACTATTAATGGCGATAGTTTAAATATTAACTTTCCTGCTCCTCAGATTGAAGATATTCAGATAGAAAATTATGGAGCAGTACAAAGGATTATTATTCAACTTGATCGCCCAACCTTTTGGCAAGTTAGTCAGGCAAAAAATGAAGCAGTGATTACCCTAGAAGGAAATGCCCAGCAATCGCTCATCTCTAGGTTTCAACCCCAAACTATCAGCAACAGTAATCAAAATAACGATGAAGATGATCTAGGTAACTCCAATAATAACTTAGCCACTCAGATCACTTCCTTAGAAAATAATGGAGTGATCAGTCGTTTAAAAATTAACCTTCCCACTGCCTACGGATTACAGATCAGCAGTGTGGATAATCCTCCCCGAATTATCATTGATTCTCGTCCCGATGCTATGGATGAAAAGCGCATTGTTTGGCAACCAGGGTTAATCTGGAATCAAAAATATATCCAGTTAGATCAAGATTGGTTTCCCGTGACTTGGTTAGAAATCGATCCCAGAAATCCTCAGATAACTATTAAACCAATCACCGCTAATTCCACCTCAATGCGCGGCACTAATCCCCTGATCACGATTAATAGCGAAAGTAACGCAGTAGCGATGATTAATGGCGGCTTTTTTAATCGTAATAATCAGTTACCTTTGGGGGCAATTCGTGTGGATGGCAAATGGTTATCCGGACCAATTTTAAACCGAGGAGCGATCGCATGGGATAATCGTGGTAAAATCAGGATCGATCGCCTGAGTTTAGAGGAAACCCTCATTACTGCCACCGGACAACGTTTTCCCCTAACCCATTTAAATAGTGCTTTCCTAACAGCCGGCTGCAGTCGTTATACTCGCGATTGGGGAAGTAATTATTATCCCCTCACCGAGCGGGAAACCGGGTTAGTCGTACAAGGCGATCGCGTAACGGAGAAATTAAATAATCTTTTGCCACAGGATAGTATAGACATACCAGAAAATGGCTATTTAGTCATCTGCCGAAAGACAGATATTAATTTAAAGATTGGTGAGACAGTCAACCTCGATAGCGTCACCCTACCGGGGGATTTTGCTAATTATCCCCAGATTTTAGGTGCAGGTCCCCTATTATTGCAGAATGGACGCCTAGTTTTAGATGGAAATGCCGAAAAATTTAGTCCTGCATTCCAAAATCAACAAGCTTCCCGCAGTGCGATCGCAGTTAGCCGAGAAGGAAAAATTCTGCTAGTTGCCATCCATAATCGCGTCGGGGGAAGGGGGGCAACTTTAGGCGAATTAGCCCGAATTTTGCTGTTAATGGCGGCAACAGACGGTTTAAACCTAGATGGGGGTAGTTCCACCGGGATAGCCTTGGCGGGTTATCTGCTCGATCGCTCTGCCGTTACCGCCGCAAAAGTCCATAATGGAATAGGGATATTTTTATCCCCGTCTCCTTGAAAGGTGTGAAAACAATGGATAATAGCGACTGGATTAAACAATTGCTGCTGATGGGTATTGGCACTACTTCCATGGTGGCAGAAAAAATCAAAGAAGTGAGCGATGAGTTAGTCAAAGACGGTAAAATCAATTCTGATCAGGCTAAAAACTTTGTTGATGATCTGATGACACAGATGAAGTCTGAACAGGGGAGCTTCGAGAATAACTTAGAACGCTATATTCGCCAGATTTTGCAGGATTTAGGGGTTCCCCGACAATCGGAAATGGACGAACTGCGGGGAAGGATTGATCGATTAGAACGACAGGTGAGAGACTTAGAGAATAAACTCTGGCGTTAGGGAACTATGAAATCAATGCGCGAAATCTTGCTCAGTTTTGCTATTATTGCGGTTTGTGGCTTATTTTTAATCGCTGCTTCCCTCTTTGGTGGAGGGGAAAAAACCAACGCGATCGCCGCCGAAACCAATCCACCCGCTATCACTCAAACTATTAATAAGGAAATCATCTCCATGGATTTAGATCAAGCAGTTACCACCGATTCGGGACTAAAATACATCGATATAGTGGAAGGAACTGGAGAAAGTCCCGAAAAAGGTCAAAAAGTGACTGTTCACTACACGGGAACCCTGACAGACGGCAAAAAATTCGATAGTTCTAAGGATCGCAATCAACCTTTTACCTTTACCATTGGAGTTGGTCAAGTGATCAAAGGATGGGATGAGGGAGTCGCATCGATGAAAGTCGGTGGGCAGCGTACCTTAATTATCCCCCCAGAATTAGGTTATGGTGCGCGGGGTGCTGGTGGGGTGATTCCTCCCAACGCGACTTTACTTTTCGATGTGGAATTGTTGGGAGTCAAATAAATAGGTTTTTCCTCTGATTTCTTACCTCTACCCGCATCGCTTCTGAATGCGGGTTTTTTGACAGATTGCCAGAAGCTAAGGGCAAAATCAAGAGGATTTAGTAAATTCTAGACCGTTTTCGCTGCCGTAACGTTCCATAAAACGCATAAAACGATCCCACTCTGCGGGAGAATTAAAAATAACCGTAGCTTCGATCGCCATGGGTTTACCGTTGATGAATTTGCCTTTTACTTCCCTGGTGACGATTTCTCCTTCCTCATCGATGAGATACATCCCCGTGATTTCCTCGGTTTGTTGATCTCCGAGGATAGTCGGTTGATCAAAATAAAATTTTGCCGATCCCTTCTCTCCCGTTTTAGTGCGACTTAAGCGGATATCGGGAACAACTGGTTCTTTTAACCCCCTGGAAAACTGAATTTCTGCCATTACTTTTCTTTATCCTTCTCATAAAATAGACATTTCTAGATCATCTCACACCAAGTCGCAAGTAAAAAGCAGATGGGACACCATAAACTTAAAGTATCCACGGTAAACTCGCGGGGGTGGGTTTGACTGATGAAAGATCACCTGTAAACCTCTCCCTTCCCACTGATAACCAATAACTGAGATGAGATGGTTTTATTAGAAGCAGCGGTTCATTCTTCCCTACGCGCTTTTTTACGCGAACAAGGACGCTTTTACTGGTCTCATCATCTCACTATGGGGCGACTGGTGGCTAGAGCTTTACGCTTAAAACGGTCCTCTCTCATACAAACTGGAACCACTCTCACCCGTTATTGTCTCAGTTATCTCACCCCGGCTCTTTTAGGTGATACACCTGTTCTGATTGTTGCCCCCGAGTCAGAATTAAATCTACTGTTAGAAGTGGAAATCCCCCATCTGCAAACATGGTTACAAACTCAGCGAGATATCCTCAAAAGCGATCGCTTTCCCGCTAATTTTACCGGTTTACTCCTCACCACACCCCAACAATGGTTAGAGGATAAATTGGGCAATCTCGGTCATTTTCCCCAGAATATCGCCACGATAATCGATCGAGCCGAAGATTTAGAAACTTGTCTAGTAGATTATCTCACCGTCACCATTACTCCCGAACAGTGGTTCGCTTTAGAGTCAGCATATCCCCAGCATAGAGAGTTTATAGACTTAATTAAAGCACAACTTAGCCAAAGTATTCTTGGTCATCCCATTAATCCCTATAATTGCTATCTTATTGATGCCAAGGAAAAAGAATATATAATTGCTCTCCTGCAACGCTTGGATCAAGACTTAACCACTGATTCTGTTTGGCAACTTTTAGCGGCAAAAATCCCCGAGGTTAATTATCTCCTCTGGACATCAGTAGATCGAGAGCGAGAAGAATTTACCCTAAAAATCAGTCCTTTGGAGGTGGCTAGTTTTTTCAAACTGATTTGGCAGCAGCAACCCTTTGTTTTAATCGGCAGTTTTTTAGATAGCGAAAAATCCGCTAATTTATACCGTCAAAATCAGGGTATCGGAGATATTTTAACTTTAAAGTTTGCAGCTGATCGCGAAAGTGAATATATTCATTTATATCTACCCGATCGCATCAGCGCCCCCAATACTCCCGAATTTCAACCGATGTTATTAAAGCAAGTGCGGGAATTAGTTAGTGCTAATCATACCAGTGAACAACCGATAGTAATCCTGATTGAAGATGTTCCCCTCAAGGCACAAATTGCCACCCAAATGGCAGCCGATTACGGTTCGCGAGTGCAAGTGGAAAAAACTGAGATTAATAGTAATACTATTCTCGTTTGTGGTTGGCAATTCTGGCAAACTCATCAAGAAAAATTTCTCACTCCCAGTTTATTAATTATCGCTACTTTACCCTTACCCTCCCCCGAAAATCCTCTCGTTGCTGGCAAAATTGCTTACTACAAACGACAACATCTCGACTGGTTTCGTGCCTATCTTTTACCCACAGCAGTGAGGGAAATTCAGCAATCTGTTCAGTCTCTCCGGGAGTGTCAAGGTTGTGTGGCTGTTCTTGATAATCGTGTCAATGCTCGCAGTTATGGCCGACAAATTCTCTCCGCTTTAGAACCCTATGCTAAAGTTAATTATCTCGATCAACAATTTTTTCAAGATAAAGATTAAATCAGTTATCAGTTATCAGATGGGGTGCATCTCAATTTTCTAGAAATATCTATATTACATTTGGGCGCACGCGATGCGCCCCTACCATTGGTGCGATAATATTATTGTAGGGGCGAATTGCATTCGCCCTCTTTGAATAATTTCTGCTGCTCACCTATATGTGAGAGAAAGTCACCAATAGGAGATGCAGCCTATCAGATGTCAGTTTTCAGTTTACTGTTCACTGATAAAATCTCCCCCAGAACCATATTTCCAACTATCCAAATAACGATGATAAAGATATTTTTGCTTGTCGGGTAACTTTTCTAAAACTGGTTTTAAGGTGGTTGCTAAGGGATATAAACCACTATACAAAGCTAAATTAAAATAATGTCCCATCCAATCAATAAAAGGACTGATACCCACTTGTGGAATCATTGGTAAAACCAATTGAGGATTAACCAAAGGCAAAGTTTTTGAGAGAGAAGAAAACTGCACCACATCCTGTAAAAACGGTTTTAATACCTCATCTCCTAACTTGTCCATTACCCGAAAAACTCCACTCATTAAGTCATTAATTTGATTGGGATTAGGGTTAGCAGACATAGGGACACTCATAGTTTTTTGAAATAGCCACGTTACCGATATATTGGGTTGATAGGGTTGTAAAAGAGCTAAATCTTCTCGGTTTAAAGCATCAATTTGTAAAGCTTCCTCGATGGCAAAAGTTAGCCTTTTTAAATGCCTAACCATTGCCCCAAAACCACCAAAACTTACCGGAGATTGACTACCGCTACTATCTCCCACTGCCAGAATTCTTGACCAAGTCATTTTTAAAGGACTTTGACGATAGGCAGGGAAAAAACCCGCTAGAAAACGCTGAAATTTTACCGCTTCTAAATCCACCTTTTGATACTCCGGCAATAATCTTAAATACTCCTCCATCAAAAATTCTAAACTAAAGCGATCGGGATGGGTATCAAGATAGGTAAATAAATAAGTTGTCCGACCATCTCTAGCGGGAAATGCTTCCCAAAAGTATTGACATTGGTGCAAGATTGGGGTAAAAGAATAAATCAAATCACCAGTTTCATTACTGGGAAAACCCTGACCGCAACTACCCACCACTAAACAAACTCCATCGGGTTTTTCTCCTTTTCTTGCCTGTTTTGCAATTGGCGAAAAATGACCCATGGCATCGATTAATAAACGGGTTTTTAAAGTCATTTCTCCCGTTTTAACCATTACCCCATCGGGATGAATAATCGCCCCGCTAAACCCCGAATTTTCTAATAACTTTCCTCCCGCTTGCAAAAACTTAGTTTTTAAAGTCTCTAGCAAATAAACCGGATCAACACCAATATTTAAAATATCTCTAACCCAAAGCTCATAACCTTGATAAAATCCCACCCTCCCAGGATTATATTCTGTCGCTATTGCTTGATTTAATTCCGCTTCGGTCAATAAATCTAACTCTAAAAAACTGCTTAATTCTAAACGGGAAATATTCCACTCCTGCTCACGACCGCGCAGAATACCTCTTTCTAATAATGCCACACGCCAGCCCCTAGTTTGTAAAGCAGCCCCGATAAAAATTCCCAAAGTTCCCCCCGCAATAACTAGATCAAAATCCGTCTCTCCTAAAGATTCTTGACTTTGATTAATTACCGTAGGAATAACTGGATTTTCTAAACGCAAAGCTTGCCAAGTTTGATCGCTGGCCCGCAATTGTTGTAAACTCTGAGGAGATACTCGATCGAGTAAAGATGCAACTAAAGACATAATCTTATATCAGTTATCAGTTATCAGTTATCAGTTATCACCATGTCCAGAGGAGAAACCTATTTAGATTGGAAAAACTTTTTCCCTTCTTCAATGAGTTTATTAATATCCTTGAGAGAAACTCCAAAAATCGCTAAAACTCCCGTAAAGACTAACAAAAAACCGATAAAACTATTCCGATCATAGAGAAATAAACCCACCAAAACTATAAAATAGGGAGAGAGAATTTTACTAATATTTTCAACTACAGTAACCACCTCTGGAGTAGGAGTCTCAACAAGATTAATATCAGCTTTATCCTGATCCGGTTCGAGATTTTGCTTAATCGAAAACATCACCTCCTGTAGGTCTTTTACCTCCGGTGGGTTCGGTTCCTTCGCTGGTTTGCCAAACATTGTTAACCCCCTCGCCAATTTATCTATATCCTCTATGGTAGCCAAAAAGAGGGCAAGCGGGAAAAGCGCGAGCAGGTCGAGAAATTCTCAGGGCAATTTTCCTTATAACCCCCTCGGCCTCGGCTGCTATAATCAGAGGAACAACTCCCAAGTTCGTTAACGGTACAAAAAAACTATGAATACCAGTCCAGATCGTGTGATTATCTTCGATACCACCCTTCGAGATGGGGAACAGTCCCCGGGTGCCGCTTTAAATGTGGATGAGAAGCTAACCATAGCGCGCGCACTGGCACGACTGGGAGTTGATGTCATTGAAGCAGGTTTTCCCCACGCTAGTCCGGGGGACTTTGAAGCTGTGCAGAAAATTGCCGGCAGCGTCGGCAGCGAAGCTGATAGCCCGATTATTTGCGGATTAGCCCGCACTACCCAAAAAGATATCAAATCTGCCGCCGATGCGCTCAGACCCGCCGCCAAGCCCAGAATTCACACCTTCCTAGCCACATCTGATATCCACCTCCAATACAAACTTAAGAAGACTCGTCAGGAAGTTCTTGACATTGTGCCGGAAATGGTGGCCTATGCTAAATCCTTCCTTAATGATGTGGAATTTTCCCCCGAAGATGCCGGCCGCAGCGATCCGGAATTCCTCTATCAAGTCCTCGAAAGAGCGATCGCTGCAGGAGCCACCACTGTTAATATTCCCGATACCGTCGGTTATACAACCCCTAGCGAATTTGGGGCTTTAATCCGTGGTATTAAGGAAAATGTCCCCAATATCGACCAAGCGATTATCTCCGTCCATGGTCACGATGACCTAGGGTTAGCGGTGGCTAATTTCCTCGAAGCAGTTAAAAATGGCGCTCGACAGTTGGAATGTACCATTAACGGTATCGGTGAGCGTGCCGGTAATGCTTCCCTAGAAGAATTGGTGATGGCCCTTCATGTCCGGCGCTCCTATTTTAATCCTTTCCTCGGTCGTCCCCCAGAATCCACGGAACCTTTAACCAAGATCAACACCAAGGAAATCTATCGCACTTCTCGCCTAGTTTCTAATCTTACCGGCATGATCGTGCAACCGAATAAGGCGATCGTCGGTGCTAACGCTTTCGCACACGAGTCGGGAATCCATCAGGACGGGGTGTTAAAACATAAACTCACCTATGAGATTATGGATGCAGAATCGATCGGTTTGACTAATAATCAGATCGTCCTCGGTAAACTCTCCGGCCGCAATGCTTTCCGCTCTCGTTTACAGGAATTGGGTTTTGAGCTTTCGGAAACGGAACTTAATAACGCTTTTATCCAGTTTAAAGAAATGGCCGATCGCAAAAAGGAAATCACCGATCGCGATCTAGAAGCTATTGTTAACGATGAAATCGATACGGTTCCCGATCACTTCCGTCTTGAGCTAGTACAAGTGGCCTGTGGCAATAACGCCAGACCCACGGCCACGGTGACGATTCGCACTCCCGACGGTAGCGAGTTATCCGATGCGGCCATTGGTACAGGACCGGTAGATGCTCTCTGCAAAGCGATTGATCGAGTGGTGAAGATTCCGAACGAATTAATCTCATTCTCGGTGCGGGAAGTTACCGAGGGAATCGATGCTTTGGGAGAAGTGACTATCCGTCTCCGTTACGAAGGACGCACCTATTCTGCTCGCGCAGCCGATACCGATATTATTGTTGCCTCCGCTCGTGCCTACGTCAGCGCCTTAAACCGTCTCCACGTCGCACTGCAGCAGAAGGAAAAAACCCCCGAAATGCTACAAGTCTAGATAGGGTTTGCTGAACAATTTGGTCGGTGGGGTTAGGAGTCAGTTATCAGTTATCAGTTATCAGTTCACTGAGAAAACTCCCCACACCCCACACCCCACGGTGCTATTGGAGAAAATCTTAAATTTGTCTCGCAAATTTCTAAAATGTTGCTAAGTTAATATTATGAGCTTGCGCTCTAACAATTTTAATACACTTGTATTGAAATTGGATTCGCGTAAAAGCAATGAGGGATGAAATTTGTCCGTAAGAATCCGATCAAATTAAATACAATAGCTAAAGACTAAAGGAATTAGCCAAGGCAAATAGGGATTATGTTCCTCTTGCCAGTGGGAACAGTTAACCCATCCCATAATTCCTTTGATACTTAGCTATCTGGTCAACACCGCAGACAAACCGGCGATCGGATTCCAGTCCTCCAGCCATTTACCCAATTTTTGCAGGAGCCAGATTATGAGTTGACCGAGCTAAAACAGCATTCCGTGTCGCTAAAATCGCATCGACACAAGGAAATTTAAGCAAAAATCTTCTCCCATTTGTTGTAATTAAAGCTACAATCGGAAAAGTCTTTGCCCCTCTCGGATTTGAGACACAAATTTGTTCAGTATCACCTAGATTGAGATTCGATCTTCTAGTTTTGCACAGAAGGAGCAAGAGGAAAACGGCATGATGCAGGCCCACGATGTACTAACCCTTACCGAGCCGCCATTGGATTTAGATTTGATTGACCTAGACGAAGACTTCGATGATGAGGATATCGAGTTAGAGCTAGAAGAAACCAGCGATAGCAACGATGGCAAAAAAAACCGCCGCCTTGCCAGCGCTCGTCGTCGCGACGCCGCTAGAAAAAAACCCTATACAGAAGATTCGATTCGGATTTATCTGCAAGAGATCGGCAGGATTCGGTTATTGAGAGCGGAGGAGGAGATCGAATTAGCGAGAAAAATCGCCGATCTCCTGAAATTAGAACGCATTCGCGAAGATTTTTGCCTCTATAGCGATGCTGAATGGGGAAAACAGGTTTTCCTGTTCGAGCGCATCGAAAAAATTATCGTTGAAAAATCGGAAAAAGAACCGAAACTATCGGATATTAAGGCTTATTTAGGTAAGACGGAGCTAACGGCTCCCCTGCTGGAAGAATGGCTGGCCAAATCAAAGGAATACTTATCGGCCTTTAAGCGTCGTTTGTACCATGGTCGTCGCGCTAAGGAAAAAATGGTACAATCGAACCTGCGTTTAGTGGTTTCGATCGCCAAGAAATACATGAATCGCGGTCTTTCCTTCCAAGATTTAATTCAAGAAGGTTCCCTCGGTTTGATTCGCGCCGCCGAAAAATTCGACCACGAAAAGGGTTATAAATTCTCCACCTATGCCACTTGGTGGATTCGTCAAGCCATCACCCGGGCGATCGCCGATCAATCCCGCACCATTCGTCTTCCCGTCCACCTCTACGAAACCATCTCCCGGATCAAAAAAACCACCAAGATTCTTTCTCAGGAAATGCGTCGCAAACCCACCGAGGAAGAAATCGCCACCAAGATGGAGATGACGATCGAAAAACTGCGTTTTATTGCCAAATCTGCTCAATTACCGATTTCTCTAGAGACTCCCATCGGTAAAGAAGAAGATTCCCGTTTAGGAGACTTTATCGAAGCGGATGGGGAAACCCCAGAAGATGAAGTTTCTAAAAATCTATTACGCGAGGATTTAGAAAATGTCCTCGATACCCTGAGTCCTCGTGAACGCGATGTGCTGCGGTTGCGCTACGGTTTAGATGACGGCCGGATGAAAACACTCGAAGAAATCGGCCAGATTTTCAACGTCACTCGCGAGCGCATTCGTCAAATAGAAGCCAAGGCCCTGCGGAAACTGCGTCACCCTAACCGTAATAGTATCCTCAAAGAGTACATTCGTTAATTTCCCGCTCTTAAAAAACTAGAAACTGAGTCTCCTTGAGGCTCAGTTTTATTGTTATCTACACTTATCTCGATCGAATTTACAGCAGTTATCTTAATGATGAGGTACAAAGTTTTTCTTTTGGGGAGTCGCTCGTCGATACCAAATTAGGTTACACTTCATCTTGATCAGAGACGCCATAAATATCTCATTGATTAGAATCAAGAAATGTATGATAATGTCTGTAAATTTCTCGCCGAAAATTATAGTCGTGACTTCGCCCAATGGTTATTAGGAGAACCCCTCTCCTTCACCCAATTGAGTCCCTCGGAACTGTCTCTAGAACCGATTCGGGCTGATGCCCTGATTTTGTTAGAATCAGGGCAGATAATTCTTCATCTCGAATTCCAGACCGATCCTGACCCAAAAATGTCCTTTCGGATGTTAGATTATCGCACTAGAGTCTATCGTCGCTTCCCCAAAAAAACCATGCGACAAGTGGTAATTTACCTGAAAGAAACCTCATCACCTTTGGTGCAGGAAAACGCTTTTATCCTTCCCAATACCCGTCATGAATACGAAGTGCTTCGTCTTTGGGAAATTCCAGCCGAGAAAATGTTAGGATTATCAGGATTGTTACCCTTGGCCAATCTAGGAAAAACCCCTAATCGTCCCGAAACTTTACGACAAGTAGCCGCAAAAATTGATAATATCGAGGGTAGAACTGAAAAAAGCAATTTAGCCGCCGCTACAGCAATTCTGGCGGGGTTAGTATTAAGTAAGGAAATCATCGGAAGCTTATTAAGAGAAGAAATTATGCGCGAATCAGTCATTTATCAGGATATCCGGGAAAGTGGAAAAGCACAAGGAAGAGAGGAAGGAAGACGAGAAGAAGCGGTTTCTTTGATTCTACGGCTACTTAACCGTCGTTTAGGTGAAATATCCTCGACTTTAAGCCAACAAATCCGAGAACTATCTCTAGAACAATTAGAAACTTTAGGAGAAGCGCTGCTCGATTTTACCAGCTTGACAGATCTGACCACTTGGTTATTGGAGATAGAAACTTAAATCCCACATTCCGCACCCTCAACTGTCACAGATCAAAAAAGCCATTAAAGTAGTACATAATAACTAAAATTAATTCAAAGGTTAAAAGGGTTAATGAGAATATATAGCATTAAAAGGGGTATGGAGCGA
>NZ_JADEVX010000117.1:0-14284 GCF_015207925.1 Microcystis sp. LEGE 00066
GTGGGGTGTAGGGTGTGGGGAGTTTTCTCAGTGAACTGATAACTGATAACTGATAACTGACTTCTAACCCAATTTTGGACAAAGATAAGTAAAAATTATTTATTGACCGTAAAAACTTGAGAATATTTAAATTAACATTCCGCAATATTTATAAATTCTTAAGAATTAATTGAGAAAGATTTTTATTTAACAACGATGTTATGCTGGTTACAGCGATTTGATAGAATTTCATGATGGGTTGTTTTGTGCTTTTTTAGCCAGCAATGGTTGAAACCCTTGTCAAACCTAGAAGGTGATCCTAATTAAAACGGGTAAATCAGTCAATTTCACCCACAACGATGATCTTTTTTTTATGTAGTTTTATTGCAAAAAAAAAGTTTTTTTGACAAAAAGCACAAAGTATGATATACAGACAAGGTGTTTCTGGTGGCGAGTAATTATTGTAGAGGGGGGAGATGGGAGAATAAATAAAAGCAATCTCCTGATAACTGATAACTGATGAAAAGATTAGCTTGGTTTGATCGCTTAGTGTTAGCGAGTATTTTGGCTTTAATTGCCGCGATATCGTCGATTTTGATCCAGGGAAATCAAGTCCCGACCCGAGGGGAGAATTTTAGCTGGCAAGGGCGAAAAATCGGCGTTAGGGACAATTATTTTACTTTGAGTTTTAATCGACCGATTAACCGTTCCGATATAGAAACCAGCTTGGTGATCAATCCTCCCTTACCGGGTAAAATTAGCTGGGCCGGAGATCGCTTGACCTATACCTTGACGGAATTGCCGATCTACGGCAAAAAATATCAAGTAAAGTTACCCATTGCCCAAGGTGAGGACTTTATCGGCGAATTTTACAGCCACGATCGAGCTTTTGCCTATATTGGAGTCAACCAAGAGGAAAGAGGCCGTTTAATCGTCTGTAATATCATTCAGGGGCCAAATAACGTCACGGAACTGAAAAAAACCATCCTTACCCCTGGGGATCTGGTGGTCACGGATTTTCAAATCTATCCGAGGGGGGATAGAATTTTATTCTCGGCCTTTGATCGCTCTGACTTAGGACGAGATACCCCAAAACAGCAACTTTACACAATTACCACGGGTTTAAATCATGACGACAATAGTCAAAATTTGCCTAGTGGTCGTATAGAAAGGTTTTTAGATGCGAAAACCTATCAAAATCTGCGCTTTAATCTCTCAGATAACGGCAAAACCCTAATCGTGCAGAGAATCAATCACGGGAATCCGGGGGATGCCAGTTTATGGGTAATCAGCGATGATGGACAATCGCGACCGTTAGGAATACAAGGGGATATTTTTTTACTATCTCCCGACGGTAAAAAAGCGGTTGTCAGTCAAACGGGAGGGGTAGCGGTGATTCCTTTGGATGTGCAAGGGGGAAAACCGCAATTTTTGCCCACCTACGAGAAAATACTCGCTTTTTCCCGGGATGGTCGCCAAAAACTGATGGTGAAATCGGAACCAGATAATCAGCGATCGCTATTTTTGCTCAATGATCAGGGAGAGTCAAGACTACTATTAAGAACAGCTAATCCGATTATTAGCTGTGAATTTGAACCGAGACAGGAAAAAACCCTTTACTGTCTGAAAAGCGATCTGGTTATGGGCAGCGATGGCAAGGTGAAAGAAGAACCATTTTTAGGGATTATTGAGCTAAAAACGGGTAAAATGATCCCCCTGCTGGCCTTACCTAATTATCGTGACGTGCAGATGAGTATGTCTCCCGATGGCGTGGCTTTATTATTTGATCAGTTAGCAACCATACCTTTTGGAGTCGGAAATGATTTAGTCACTGGGGAGGGGTCGAGTATTGCCGATGGTCGTCTCTGGTTATTACCGCTTCCTGATCAGTTCAGTTCCAATAGCATCCCGAAAATTTTACCTCAAGAACTCAACCCTGGTTTTAAACCCCGTTGGCTGCCCTAACACAGCAGAATTAAGGAGTTAGGAGTCAGTCCCGATGAAAAAATTTTCACCCCCACAGATGAAAGAGGTTTCCTTCCCTACACCCCACACCCTACACCCTCTTTCAAGTCAGGAGACAGGCGAGAAATCTTTCCCTAATCAGGTGACTCGGAGAATGCTGACTCCCGAAAACGAAAACCTCATACCTCACCATTAAGATAAGTGCTATATGCTACTTCAGCGATTTGCTTTTTTATTGCGTCCCAGTGGCGATATCGAGATCGAGCGGGGGATTCGGACTTTATTAGCCATCACAGTGCCGATTATTATTGGTGATATTTTAGATCGGTCAGAAGTGGGGTTAATGGTCGGTTTAGCGGCTCAAACCTTGATTTTAGCCGATGTGGGGGGACTTTACTGCCTGAGAGCGAAAACCCTAGTCGCTACGACTATCGGGATGGCTCTAGCTTTGATTATCGGCACATTAGCCAGTGCTTGGCTAGGATTGACCGTAGTGATAGTTTTTTGCGGGTTGTTTCTAGCGGGTTATTTGACGGTTTACGGGGAAAATGGGGCGTTAGCTGGGGTAGTAATTAGTTTATTGCTGCTTTTGGCCGTTTCTTTGCCATCGGGAGATATTGTCGTCGCTTTACAACGGGCCGGAATTGCTGTGTTGGGAGGGGGATGGACAATTTTTTTAGCCCTGTTTATCTGGCCTTTTCGCCCTAATCAGCCTTTACGTCAAGTAACGGCGGAAAATTTTCAGGGTATCGCCACCTATCTCCGTTCTTTGCCTTTACACTCTCGTTCTAATGCTCATGAGGAGCCATATTTTGACCAAATTCGCCAGCTGTTGCTCCGTTCGCGGAAAACTGTCACCTTGACGCGTCGGGGACGTTGGGGAAAGAATGAGCTGCGGGAATTGTTAATCGTCTTGATCGAAGATAGCGATCGCATTAATACCAGCTTAATTGCGCTGCGAGAATTGCTTCATCTTCATCCCTTGCCACAACTGACCACGGTGGGTATTTTATTAGAAGATATTCTCGTGCAAGTGGCGGAAATTAGCGAAGATATTGCCGGGTTAATTTTGGGTAGAAATAAACGACCGGATTGTGAGCGCTTGCAGCTATTACTCAAGGCGATCGAGCAGCAAAAAAACCTGCAAGCTAAAGTTTTAGAAAATGCCCAGGATGATTATAGCAGTTATGTGGCAATTTCGCAATTAAATAATCGTTTAAACAAATTATTTAAACAGCTAAAAATAGCCAGTGAAACAGCGCAACATTTGCGGCAAAGCGAGGAATTTTCAGATAAAAAAAATCCCTGGCAGCGGAACTTTGAAGGGATAGAAAAAGAGTACGGTCAAGAAAAAGCTTGGTGGGAACCATTAAAATCTAATTTTAATCTAGAATCGCCCCTATTTCGTCATGGTTTACGCTTGGGTTTGGGAAGTTCCGTAGGAGTTTTGATTTACAATAAGCTAGGAATTACCCATAGTTTTTGGATTGGTTTAACCTTAGTTATTGTGTTAAAACCAGATTTTAGCTTGACTTTTCAACGCTTTTTTAATCGGGTGTTTGGCACGATTTTAGGCTCATTTTTTGTTTTGGCATTGTTGCCAATTATAGACAATTCGATCTGGTTAGAAGTTATTGGGGTGATTTCTATAGCGATCGCTTTAGCTTTGGTGCGATTTCACTATAGTTTGGCAGTATTTTTTATCACAATTTTTGCTTTAATTATCAGTCGTCTCGATGCGAGCAATGACGGGATTGATTTAGAGTATATCAGAATAGTTTATACTTTAATTGGTAGTGCTTTAGCTTTTATACTTTCCTTCGGTTTTTTACGGGTTAATGAAGATGAACGTTTTTCCCTCGCTGCCATTAAAGCATTAGAAGCTAATCAAGTATATTTTCAGTCAGTTATGGCAGTTTATTTAGGAGAATCATCCTATCAAACTGCAAGTTTATCTTCCTATCGAGATAAAGCTCGACGAGCAAATACAGCTATACAAACGGCCCTACAAAGATTAATTGATGATCCTAGCACACCTTTTCCACAAATGGAACCGGCAATCACTTTAAGTAATTATATTCCTCGTTTTGGTCGCGGGGTGACAGTTTTATTGACGGAATTGGAACAATATCGCGGTAGTCCTCCCCATCCTAATCTAAGTCTGTTTACGCAACAAATAACCCAAGCTTTGACGCAATTAACCCAAGCTTTGCAAGCAAATAATCCTCCTTCTCCCTTACCTCCCCTCGAAGATACTTTAGAAAATATCCTCGATCATTTGCAAGAATTGCGAGAGGAAAGGTTAGTGGAAATTGGCCATCAGAAAGAGGGAACTAATCTCCAGAAATATTTAGGGGATTATAATATTGTCACCACGGAACTTGTGGAATTATCCAGTCGTGTTGGGGTAATGAACACAGCAATTGATCGTTTTATTAGAAGTTAAAATTTAGTTGTAACAACAGAATTTAGTAGTCAGGAGGAAAATCGATTAACTTCGATAATTTCCGTATATTCAAAATTATTAGGACTGCGTTTCACCAGAGAATAATTAACACCATGAAGATTAATTAAATCCTCTTGACAATCTGCTTTCGGAGAATTATAAACTAACACATATTCTTTACCAATATAGGGAGAAATCTCGGTTTCTACTTCTCCTCTCCATTGAGTTTTTGTCACTAAAACAATTAACTGATTGGCTAATTTAGGAATAGCGATCGCAACTTGCCGACGATAGATATGATCAAGACTACCAAAAGGGGAATCCATCACCAGAGGAAAAGTGCTGCTATCAATTCCCATCAAAGTATTTTTCTGACTCCATTCTCGCACTCGATCGATAATTCCCCCGATAAAAGATAAACTAAGAATCTGATTTTCTCCAGTAGAAGCTGCCACGGGAATTGCGAATCCTGTGGTATTTTCTAATAGTCTTACCTCGTAATCGGGACTAATACGGGGAATATAGGGAGTAAAAGAAATTGAGCTAAAGATTTCCTGTACCCGTTTTTCTAAGGACAAACGAAACTGATTTTCTAATCTCTGTCTTACCTCACTAATGCGATTAATTGCCTCTTGAGTCGCTAAAATACGTCGTTGTCCTAAATTATATTTTTGCTCTTTTTGTTGCTGTTTTTGCACCTGCTTTTGCAGGGATTCTAGCTCTTTTTCATAGATATCTAGTTGATTTTTATTGCTGCCCTGTTCCAAGCGTAAATCTTTTAGGGAATCCTCGATCGCATCTAAGCGAGATTGCAGATTTTTAATATCTTCATCGGGATAATGGCGAAATTTATCCCGCACTTCATCTAATTCTGATTCTACTAAAGATAATTCTAAGCGCCACTGGTGAATATTAGCTTGATAATTATCCACTTCTTGCCAAAAATCTAAGACTTTTTTATCCATTTCTTTGACTGTGGAAGATAAGCGAATGGCTGCTTCTTCTACATCGGCCATTCCTGCTTTATTCATCCAATCTTGTACCTGTAAATAAGCTTGACTATTTTCCTCTAATTCCTGGCCACAAATACATTTTTTCCGCTCTAATAATTGTTGGACAAATTGCTGTTTGATACCACTGGGTAATTCCCCTTGTTGTCGTAGGCGATCGATTAATTGCTGAAAATTTTGATTAATTCCTTTTAAAAAGACTTGATAAGCTTGCTGAGAAATTAATTTCTTTAACTTATCCTTAGTTCTGACTAAATCTTGCCGCAGATTTCTTTCCTGTTGTTCTAATTTTTCTTTTAACTGTTTTAATTCCTCGGCACCACTTAACTCTAGTAAGCGATTAGTCACGGCTTTTTTTAATTCTTCTTGCTGGGATAACTGGCTAATAATATCTTGCTGACGCTGTTTTAATTTCTCGAAATCCTGCTCAATTTTACTTTCCTGTTTTAATAACTTTTTTAAATCCGATTCCCCTAAATCTTTAAGCTCATCTTGTAAAGATTTCTTAGCTTTTTTTAAATGCTCGATCGCTCGATCTAATACTTTAACTCCCAATAATTCTTTTGTATCTTCGGCGATTTTACCTTGACTACTACTGCGGAATTGATGATCGATATATTCCCCATCAAAAAAGAAATAACGATGTAAACTTTCCGGTAAGATTTGATTAATAATATCCTCCGCTGGTTGATTGGGTGTATACCAATTACCATCATCACCAGCGTAGAGCATATATAAACTATTTGAACCGTATTTAATCTTACTATTTACATCTTGGTAGGCGAAAAATTTTCGTTTTACCTGATAGCGTTTATTTTCATGTTCAAAGTTTACTTCTGCGGAACATTCTATGGAAGTTCCCGTTGTTACTTCGGTAATTGCCCGTTTATTAACTAATAACTCTGGTTCGGCAAAAGCTGCTGTAAATTTTTCATAAAGAACCCAGGTACAAGCATTTAAAATAGTTGTTTTTCCCGCTCCATTATTGCCATAAATTACCGTCGTATTGCGAGAACTCGCCGCTAAATGTATCTCAGGAGTCTTACCATAAAATTGTCGAAAATTACATAACTTTATTGATAGTAGTTTCATATTTATATAGAGGGGATGATGGACAAGTTTTTTCAGTGAACAGTAAACAGTGAACCGATAACTGATAACTGATAACTGATAACTGATAACTGATTATTGAATTACTTCTTTAATAATCGTTAAAACATCATCATTGATATTGCGAGGATTGCGCTGGTATAACTTATCTCTTTCCAATTTTAAAACTCGATCAATGATTTTTCGCACATCTTCGGGAGCGTTTAAAATCGGTTCTTGGATATTTTGGAGATTATTATCAGAATTAGTCATAGGGCAGATTTTTTAATATTTACAGCTGCTGCATCTCCAACAAAATCCTTGCCGGGGTACGTTAATCTATTGCTAACGCACCCTCAGCCTAGATTGTTTCCCTAGACGAAACTTAAATAGGGTAACTTTTGCGCGGTAGATTGAATCAGATCGAGATTTTGTAACAGCTGTCCGCAGGTATCCCAACCCCCTTCTATTAACATCTGTCGGGAACCTTCATTCATAGACACGGTAGCGACAAAATCCCCCCATTCCACTGTCATGGTTGTCAAGGAAAGATCGACGGGAATTTCGGGATTAGCGGCAATTAAATCCTGTAAATGGGTGATGGTTTTTGCCTCAGCAGTGACACAGGGAACCCCATTAGCGATACAATTGCCAAAAAATATTTCGGCGAAACTTTCCCCGATAATTGCTTGAATTCCCCAACGTAAAATCGCTTGCGGTGCGTGTTCCCGAGAAGAGCCACAACCAAAATTACCATTGACTACCAGAATTTTCGCCCCTTGGTACTGGGGTAGATCGAAAGGATGACTCCCCTGTAAAGCCGCTCGATCATCAGCGAACACTTGTTCGCCTAAACCTTCAAAGGTGATACAACGCAAAAAACGAGCCGGAATAATGCGATCGGTGTCAATATCGTTGCCTCGCAAGGGTAAAGCTCGTCCGGAGATGGTTTTAACTTGACTCATGATCTTTTTCTAACTTTTACTAGCAGTGATAAAAAAGGTGGTTGCATCTTGCCATACCCCCTGATCGGTGGCATTTTTCTCGATTTCTCGGCGATAATTGTTCACTAGAGTCGCAATTTCGGCAGCCGATAGGCGGTCGAAAGGGTTATCCTGAGGATGAAAATACTGCCCATACCAGAAGTTTTTGGCAGTTTCTAGGGGCAAATATCGACCTAATTGCTCGACATTGACCGATATATTGGTAAATCCCGCATTTTCCAGCAATTGATGGCATTTTTCTGGGGTGGCGATGGGAGTGTGCAGATTAGGCAACTCAAAACCATAGGTTTCGCGACAAACACCACTGATCAAGGGTAGGAAGTGGGATTCTAAATTATTACAGGAAAAAGCGACCGAACCGCCTTTTTTTAACCATTGATACCATTTTGCCAGCACTTGCGGGATATCGGGGAAAAGTGCAATCGCCAGAGAACAGGTAATCAGATCGAAACTAGACTCGGCAAAGTCAATGGCAGCTATATCAGCGTTAATTAGGTCAATATTCTCGATATTTAATGCTTCTAGCTTTTTTTCGGCTCTGGCAATCATTTCCGGCGTGAAATCAACCCCGATGACACTTTTTACTTTTGGGGCAATTGCGACCGCTATAAATCCCGTTCCCGTTGCCACGTCTAGCACAGATTGGCTTTTTTGTAAATAGAGATAATTTACTAATTTAAGGGCGCGAGCTTGCGTAAAATCGTTATCGTAATCGTGACGAAGGGCATAAAAATCAATCACTTGACGCTGATAATCGTTGCTCATCTTCTCTACTGCCCAATTATCGACAAAGACTGACCCAATTGACTTAAATTAAGAGCATGGCCGCCGGTAACCAGATAAACCGCGTCTGCTATTGTGCCAATTCTACGACAGAGATCGCCTAAACGATCGCGAAACAGACGACCGAGGGGATAAGCGGGAACCACACCCCAACCGGTTTCTTCCGCCACCAGAATAACATCAACCGCCGCATTTTTGAGGGAATACAAGAATCGATCGCTAATTTCTAACCATTCAGCTGCCGACATTTCTAAACAATTGGCTACCCAAGTACCGAGGGAATCGATCAATAAACAGTGAGTAAATGGGCTATTATCAATAGTTTCGCTTAATTGTCGGGGAATTTCTTGGGTTTGCCATTGGGGGGAACGTCGCTGCCGGTGTTTTTCAATGCGATCGCACCATTCTTGATCTTGTTCATCCACCGAGGAGGTGGCGATATAAATAACGGGTTTTTGGCTGATTTTGGCTAAATATTCGGCCCATTCACTTTTCCCAGAACGAGCAGCCCCTGTAACTAGGATAATTTTTTCATCCACGATCGAGATTTTGGCAAATAACTAAAGTATATAGGGGAGAAAACTGTCCTATTCTGCATCATCCAAACGGTGAATATCATCATCTCCTAAATATTCGCCATTTTGTACCTCAATCATCACTAGAGGAATAGAACCGGGGTTTTCCACCCGATGACGGGTATTCATGGGAACGTATGTAGATTCTTTTTGTTTGAGGAGAGTTTCTTTTTCATCACAGATTACCCGCGCTGTACCAGAGACGACAATCCAGTGTTCACTGCGATGGTAGTGCATTTGGGTACTCATGTGATGGCCGGGTTTAATGACAATGCGATTGATGCGATACCGGGGACCTTCCTCCAATACCGTCACTGTTCCCCAGGGGGGAGTCCGCGTCATTTCTAGGTCTTGGGGAGAAGGGGAGGGAGCATTAATTAAGTCATCCATGGTGGTGGTCTCCAAACTTGATTAACATTCTAGTGGACAATAATCAGTAATCATACCAATTCTCCAAAGTCTGACTACAGAAGTTTAATCCCCCTAAATCCCCCTTAAAAAGGGGAACTTAAAGGGGGATTTACATTCGATGTGTAGTTTTCATTTAGAGAAATGGTATCAGTTATCAGTGAACAGTTATCAGTTATCAGTGAACAGTGAAAAGACAGCAGTAAACTGCCATTTGATGATGATCACTTAATACACACTGCTCACTTAAAACTTAAAACTCAAAACTGATCACTGATCACTGAACTCTTGACAGATGGCTCGGTTTGTGCTATGCGATTAGCCATTTGTACCAGATCCACTCCGGTAGCTTGACGCAATTGTTCAGCAAAGGCAGTCATTTTGGGGACAAGATTACTATCACCCCCGTCCACTACTGTCACCGTTTGCACCTGCACTTCTGGGACACTAGCGACCATTAATTTCAGCAATAACTCCAATTTTTGGTATAAAAAGATGTTTTTAGCGTTATTTCCCGCTCCTTGCCAAGAGGCTGCCAGTTTTTTGGTTCCTTCCGCTTGCGCTTTCCCCTGTTCGATAATTTTGGCTGCTTCCCCCCGGGCTTTTGCGATCGCTTGTTGACATTCCGCTGCCGCCGGGGCGATCACATCTGCTTGTAATTGCTGTTTCACCTGCTTAATTCGGGCAGTTTGTACCGCCACTTCTGCCTGTACTTTAGCTAAATCGGACATAACCACCGATTCTACCTCGGCAATCATGGCGCCGCGCTTAGTTTGAGTGTCGCGCACCCGTTTTTCTGCGTCAGCTTTGGCTATTTCTAAATCTTTTTGGATACGACGCAAAGCGGTTAGGCGTAGATTCTCGGAATCCTTGATAATCGATGTTTTTCTGGCTTTTGCTTCTGCTATCCGGGCATCTCTCTGTAATTCGGCTTTTTGCTTCCGTCCGATCGAATCCAGATAACGCACCTCATCGGAAATATTCTGGATCTGCAAACTATCCAAAACTAAACCCAATTTTTCCAGATCCTGTTCCGCTTCTTCTAGGAGACTTTTAGCGAAAGCAATCTGATCGGAGTTTGCTTGTTCTGGGGTTAAATTCGCCAGGACACCGCGCAAATTGCCCTCTAGGGTTTCTTTAGCCAATTGTTCAATTTCCTTGCGTTTCTTGCCCAATAAACGCTCGATCGCATTATGAATAATCGGTTCCTCCCCGGCAATTTTAATATTCGCCACCCCGGTGACGATTAACGGCACACCGCCCTTAGAATAGGCATTAACCACCCTGAGATCGATGATCATGTTGGTCAGGTCCATTCGATACACTTGTTCTAGCATCGGTAAACGAATACTGCTGCCCCCTTTTACCAAACGATAACCGATGGTTTTGCCCGTGGCCGTGGGACGACGACTGCCGGCAAAAATTAAAACTTCACTCGGTTGACAGATATGGTAGTAGTTACGGATGACCAATAAACCTGCACCTGTCCCTAAACCGAAAACTCCCAGTAAAACAGCGATAATTTCCATAGATTTTATTACGGTCGATGCTCGGATCAAATTAACTAAATTGTATCCGTCAATTTCCAACTTTGACAGAGGTTGAAGTCCAATAGGGTGGACTACATCGAAAATTAAAATAAGTAATGATAGAGTAAAATCCCCTAGTTTTATGTTGACTTCAATCAAATTGGAGCTAAAATCTACACATAACTTTATTCGTAGAGCAAATTATTCGATGTATGAATAATCTCAAAAAATCTCTCGGCATTTGTTGACCGTCGCTTCTTCTGCTGTGGGTGTCCCCGAACCCACGGGTGTTCTTGGTTGTAAGTACCTAAGCAAAATTAATTACACATATCTAACCCCCTCTTGCCTTTTGCCTCTTGCCTTTTGCCTATCTTCACTAAGAAATTAATTTTGCACGACTACTTATCACACTAGGGGGTTTAATGCTAAGGGGTGCTGTCCGCAAAGCGAGAAAATAATGTCCCAGAGAGAGGAGGCGCGGGTTTCCTCTCTCTTTTTTGGGGGGGTTTTCGAGCCTTCAGGTTTCAGGATCTATCCCTAATTCCCGCAATCGTGCCGCTAGTTGTTCTGCGCGTTGTTTAGCCGCAGAAGCCTCTTGTTTAGCCGCAGAAGCCTCTTGTTTAGCCGCAGAAGCCTCTTGTTTCGCCGCAATTAATTCCTCATCGGCAAGGGGAATCAACTCTCCCCCCAGCGTCAACCAGCGTAACCATAGCCGCTCAATCCCCCGATAGGAACCTTGCCACAAACCCAAGCTCAATTCCAGTGGAGGAATCGGTAAGCGTCCCTCCACTAAAGCTACGGGTTGGTAATAACCACCTACCAGTTCAAACGCTTGAAGTTGGTTAGTATAGCGACTGAAAACCACATAGTAGGGAATCCGCAGAATCTGTTCATAAACTGTCCACTTAGTTGGCGGTTCCCCGGGTTGGCGTAGTTCTTCTCCTAAATCTTGATTTTCCGTACCTGGAGACAATAATTCCACCACAATCGTCGGGGAAACCCCTTCCTGCCAAATCACATAGCTTAAGCGCAGGTCATGGCCATCGTAGAGACGAGGAACACCAACCACCCCAAACCAATCGGGACGCTTGTACCATTGAGGGTGTCTTACATTGTAGTAAAGGTTAAGGTCAGCGGCACTAAAAACTAGGTCTGGTTCCCAGTTGGGAGGCTGGAAAGTCAGCAGTAATAACTGAGGTTGTAATAGGTGAAATTCGTCAGGCAAACCGGGTTCCAGTGGATTGTCACTAGGTAAATCATACATCGTCGGCAAGGATTGCCGGGGGGAAAGGGGAGGGTCAGATTGGGGAATGGTGAAGCTAGGTGTAGTCATAATTTTATTTTAGAAAACGGGTTTCTGAAATAAACCCGTCTTTTGGGGAGCATCCTGCACGCTAGGGTAATTTCTGAAACCCGGCTTGCAGGAAATGATTATCTAAGCTGAGAGCCGTGAAAATGCGGCGGTTTTCCATCACGATAAATGAGAGACAATCAGTCAGAGAGTAAGATTTATCTTGATATTTTTGAAAATATTGCCAACCTCGGTCGAACAAATCTCGGTCAATTTCTATTAATTCGATGTCGGGACTTTCCCGCAGCCGCTTCCCAATTTCAACCGCTTTACCGTGAAGATTTCTACTGTTAAAAAAGGTGACAGTTTCATCAAAGACATAAGTGGTAGTCACCAAAAAGGGTTTAGACAGGGCGAGAGTAAGCCAGTTTTGTAGGACTTGCTCATGAGCATCTTCATTTGCTATTTCTAGGGCAATGATATAGCTGGTATCAAGGAAATAGCTCTTGTTCATTGTCCGTAGAGGTAGCGGTCGTGGTGAATTGCCCCGTCTTTGACCTCACATTCGACCGGATTCTTGCCTAAATCCCAGATTGAGGTCTGGCGGGGGGCGGGGGTAATAATAATTTGACCTTCTTGTTGAATTAATTCGACTTCTTGGCTTTCGCCCAATAATTCTTTAGGAATTAGCAATCCTTCCTCTGTGACTTTCAATTTCATCCTATTCTCCTTTTCGGGTTTGATAATAGCTTGATTTTGACATATTAGTTGGCGGTTCCCCGGGTTGGCGTAGTTCTTCTCCTAAATCTTGATTTTCCGTACCTGGAGACAATAATTCCACCACAATCGTCGGGGAAACCCCTTCCTGCCAAATCACATAGCTTAAGCGCAGGTCATGGCCATCGTAGAGACGAGGAACACCAACCACCCCAAACCAATCGGGACGCTTGTACCATTGAGGGTGTCTTACATTGTAGTAAAGGTTAAGGTCAGCGGCACTAAAAACTAGGTCTGGTTCCCAGTTGGGAGGCTGGAAAGTCAGCAGTAATAACTGAGGTTGTAATAGGTGAAATTCGTCAGGCAAACCGGGTTCCAGTGGATTGTCACTAGGTAAATCATACATCGTCGGCAAGGATTGCCGGGGGGAAAGGGGAGGGTCAGATTGGGGAATGGTGAAGCTAGGTGTAGTCATTTCAGTTATCAGTTATCAGTTACCACTCAGACCTCTCAAACATTGTAGTTTTGTAGGTTGAGTTGAGGAACGAAACCCAACAGCCAGGCGATCGCTATTTTGACTCTCTCGTTTGTTGGGTTTCCTTGCGTCAACCCAACCTAGAATAATTGCTATACATATACAATTATCAATAGTAATGATAGAATAAAATCCGTGAAATATTGTTGGACTATCAATTTGTAATCAAAAAACCCAAACTACAAACTACACTGTAATCTTGATTGAACTAACAGCGTCATTTTCATGATTTATTTCTGGCATTTTTGGAGCGATCTTTATCGTTAATTTCAATCCTAAAGCTTGAAGCCAAGAGGTTAGTTGATTCATGGCTTCAGGTGCAGGTTTTTGCATTATTTCTTCCAATTGATGCGCCTGAATTTTGATTTGTTCTGGTGTTAGATTTTGAGGTCCAAGGGCTTCTAGGACGTGATTGAACGCAAGTCTGAGTAATTCTGATTCAAATCCATATTCATCTCCCTCGAGATGAGTTTCCAGATAAACTGCTGCATAATGGGAATCTTTAAGAGATTCGATCAGGGAATCATGATAACTATCACTGACTGGCATTTTCTCGGCTCCTATAGTCTTGCCAATATTTTTGAGCTATTTCAATGTCTTTAGCTTGCGTTTTTTTATCTCCTCCACACAGGAGTAAGATAATCGTTGTTCCGATTTGTCCAAAGTAAACGCGATAACCAGAACCATAGTCTATTCGTAGTTCATAAACTCCTGCTCCTACTGATTTATAATCTCCTAAGTTACCTAAATTAACCCGGTTTAGGCGTTGAGCAATTTTAGTTTTAGCCTTAATATCCCGCAAAGAATCGAGCCATTGGGCAAAGGGAACTTTGCCGTCACTGGTAACATAACGTCGAATTTCTCTGGGTTGAGCCGCCGTGGAATAATTATAGCAGTTATACTATTTTTCTAAAGTAATGGCAGATATGGTTAATTACCCTCACCCCCAACCC
>NZ_JADEVX010000323.1:0-2214 GCF_015207925.1 Microcystis sp. LEGE 00066
CCCCTTATCAAGGGGGCAGGGGGGATCGAACCTAAAATCGATTTTTAATTTAATTATAACCAGCTACTTAACTGAAAACTTACATCTGATCACTGATAACTGATAACTGACAAAAAAATCCAGGAGGATATAACTATGAACGAGAATCAAAAGAAAAAAATCGGCATTCTGACCAGTGGTGGCGATTGCCCGGGGTTAAATGCGGTAATTCGTGCCGTGGTGAAAGCATCAAAACTCAAGGGTTGGGATGTGTACGGCATTCCCTACGGGACCGACGGTTTTATGCAGATTGCCGAGGGGAAATATCACCCCCAAGATTTGATCCTGACTCACCATGGCTATAACCTACCCGGAGTCTTGAAAGGATTAGACGTTTTGCAGTTTCTTAGTGGTAGTGTCTTGGGTTCTTTGAGCAAGGGACATCCTGAAAACCCAGAAATTGCCGCGAAAATCCTGCAAGGATACGAAATGCTGGGATTAAATGCCCTGATCGTCGTCGGGGGCGATGGGAGCGTCGATATCATCTATGATCTCGCCCAGAAGGGCAATTGGAATATTATCGCAGTTCCCAAAACCATCGATAATGATGTTCCCTATACGGAATGGTCCGTCGGTTTTACCACTGCCGTCGATATCGTCACTCAAGCTTTGTATGATCTCACCTTTACCGCCGCTAGTCACGAAAGGGTGATGATTGTGCAGGTGATGGGTAGAGATGCCGGTCATTTAGCCCTTCATGCGGGGATTGCCGGGGGGGCCGATGCGATTTTTATTCCCGAATTAACCCCGGCTCTCACTCCCGAAATCATCGACGGTTGTTGTCATCATTTGGCAGAATTACGCGCCCAAGGTCGTAAATTCGCTCTCATTGTCATTTCTGAGGGGGTTAAAAACGAAGATAACCAAAAAGAGAAGTATATTGGCGATTATTTAGAAAAATTAATAGTTGACAAAACTCGCTCTTTATGCGTGACCGATCCCGTCTTCTGTTATCTCAATTCCATGGATGTGCGGGCCATGTCTTTGGGACACCTGCAAAGAAGTCGTCCTCCTTTGGCCATGGATCGACTCTTAGCCACGGCTTTTGGCATTAAGGCCGTAGAATTAATTGAAAAGGGAAAACTCGATCGCGTGGTGATTTGGCGCGGGGGACAAGTGCGTAGTTTGCCCCTGAAACCGGTGATCAAAATTATCAAAAAATGTCATCAAGAAAATCGCTGTGCCTATCCCGTGGATCCTGATGGTTTTATCGTCAAAACGGCCCGTTCTTTGGGAATTTACCTAGGGGAAAATACCACAACTGAGACGGCAGTAGTTCCGCAAGCTGTGGAGGTCTTAGTTTAGTTATAATAAAGCGAGAAGGGTTGCTAATACTTTCTCGCTTTTTTAATTGGTTAAGATTAGGCATTTCTAAACGCTACAATTACGGGAGATACTGACAGCTACTGTCGAAATAAAGAAAATTTTTAAAAGAGTGTAATTAATTTTCTGAGCATAAACTTTTATCATTATAAACCCGAACTGTATATCCTTCTCAACCCGACGAATCAAATTCTTTTCTGTCAAATTTGTGGCTTTACGAGCGAAACAGGTGCAAGATTTTGAGAGAATCGTGGTTGAAAACCTTGCATCTTCGGGGCGAAGCATTCGGGCAATAACCTATCGGTGAAACCAGAGATTTTCTATCCGAATGCTTCGCCCGTACTTTTTGCCGCAAACCCTACATAAAGACTTCTACTATCAGTAATGAGGTTATAAGATTGAACTATTGGACAAGCTTCAATGAGATGTCTAATCTCTTGAAAATAGTCATTAATCAACCAATTCTATCTCCTCAATTTCTTCTTTGTCTTGCAGTAAAGCTTCTAGCATCCAAGCTTCTCCCATCCATTCATCAAAGTCTAAGGTATGCTGCAATTCATTGTTTTCAAATCGTCTGAGAAATTCGGCTCTTCGTTACTCTTTATGCTAAATCAACAGACAAGATGCCAAGATAACATACTTCTAACCCAAAAATTCCGAAAGTTTCTAAAGCCATAGCCTCTCCGTTTTATTAGTTTAAGTTTATTGTTGATTCCCTCGACCACCCCATTCGTTGTCCTTCGCTCGAAATAACTAATTATTTCTCCAAACCAGTTTCGGATTGTTTGACAACTCTTAGTAAAAACACTGGAGGATTTTGCCAACCATTCCGAGATGGATAGCATTCCCTCT
>NZ_JADEVX010000118.1:0-14226 GCF_015207925.1 Microcystis sp. LEGE 00066
ATGTAAGTAGCTGGTTATAATTAAATTAAAAATGGATTTTAGGTTCGATCCCCCCTGCCCCCCTTGATAAGGGGGGTGCCGATCCCCCCTTAGTCCCCCCTTTAATCCCCCCTTAATAAGGGGGGCATCTGACAACTTTTAACGCCTACCTACTTAAGTTTTAAGTTAATTAGTTAGTTATACTAAATCTGGTTATTAAAGACTGATTATTTATTCCCTTTATGTAGCCTATATTCAACGGATTTAGTATTAGTTATCTTTATCTTTATACCTGTTTACTGATTACTGTTTACTGGACGGCTACGCCGTGCCTTTGGCAACACTGAAAAATCTTACCCACTTCCCCGATCAAGATGAATTTAGAGACAATCATCCTAGAGGAAATTAAACAATCAGCATCGGGTCGAATTAGGTTCGATCGCTGGATGGATTTAGCTCTCTATCACCCCGATTATGGCTATTACACCTCTGGAAAAGTAGAAATTGGCTCAAAAGGTGATTTTTTTACTTCCTCGTCCCTAGGGGCAGATTTTGGCCAATTGTTGGCGGAGCAATTTGTCGAGATGGCGGAATTTTTGGGCAATTCCCGAGGATTTACTTTAGTGGAAGTGGGAGCAGGTTCGGGAATTTTAGCGAAGGATATCCTTGATTATTTGGGTGATAGCTATGCTGATTTTTATCAAAATCTCAGTTATATAATTATCGAACAATCTCAGAAACTCAGGGAAAGACAACGGGCAACTTTAGCGGGATATTCCCCGGTATCTTGGCAAAGTTGGCCGAATTTAGCCGATAATTCCCTTGTGGGTTGTGTGTTTAGTAATGAGTTAATCGATGCTTTTCCTGTCCATCGAGTTGTGATCGAGTCGGGAGAATTACGAGAAATTTATCTGGGATTGGGGGAACCTTTTCAGGAGATTATCGCAGATTTATCTACTGACAGAATCAAAGACTATTTTGATTTAGTGGGGATAAATATTCCCTCCCCACTTTATCCGGAGGGTTATCAAACCGAGGTAAATTTATTAGCTTTAGACTGGTTAGAAACGGTTAATCGGAAACTCGATCGAGGTTATATCTTAACCATAGATTACGGTTACACTGCCGAAAAATATTATCATCCCCAAAGAAGTCAAGGAACCCTACAATGTTATCGACAACACCAGCGTCATGATCATCCTTATTTGTGGGTGGGAGAACAAGATATTACCACTCATGTGGATTTTACTGCTTTACAACGTCAAGGGGAGAAATTAGGCTTAAAAAATCTCGGTTTTACTCAGCAAGGATTATTTTTAATGGCTTTGGGATTAGGGGATAGATTAAATCAACTTTCTCAAGGAAAGAGCGATATATTAACTATATTTCAGCGTCGAGATGCCCTACATCAATTAATCAATCCCACCGGTTTAGGAGGATTTGGAGTGTTAATTCAGGGGAAAGGAGTAGAGGAAAGAATACTTAAGGGATTAAGTAGATAACTAAAAAATAGGGCTGAATGCTGTTAACTTTCAGCCCCAAGAAATGATTAAGCTCCTACGGATTCTTTAGCGGCATACATTACCTCTAAAGTTATTTCACCAATACCTCGCTCCCGGGCAAATTTTTCGGTATTTCGTTTGACTTTCCCCCGCACAAAACCGGGTATTTTCTGCAATTCTACCGTAGCTTCCTTATTCCAATTTAGGTCAGAATCTGCCGAAATACCTTTAGTAATTACCTCTTTGGTATCATGACCACCGAATATCTCTAATAGGTGATCTTCCATACCCAAAGTAAAGGAATTATAGACCAAATCGGCGATCTGATTAGTGCCTTCGTAACCTAAGAAAGGTTTATAACCGAGGGGGAAATTTTGGATATGAATAGGTGCGGCAATTACTCCACAGGGAATATCTAAACGTTTGCCCACATGACGTTCCATTTGAGTACCAAATATCGCCGCTGGTTCTAATCGAGCAATAGCGTCTCCGATTGCCCCATTATCATCACTAATTAACACTTCGTCGCAATATTCACTCACTTGTTCCCGGAACCAATCCGCATCATACTTGCAATAAGTACCCGCTAAAACCACATGAATTCCCATCTCCCTGGCGAGAATTTTTGTCATAGCGGCTGCGTGGGTATTATCACCAAAAACCACCGCTTTTTTCCCGGTTAAATTCTGACAGTCGATGGAACGAGAAAACCAAGCAGCTTGGGAGATATGCAGAGTTTGTTCATTGATAAAATCTTCGTAATCTACTGCCGCACCTTGAGCATTAATTACCTCTTGAATTTGGCGAATACAGCGTGCTGTTTCCACCACTCCCATGGGGGTAATATCAACGTAAGGCATAGCAAATTCATTTTCGAGATATTTGGCTGTCATTAATCCCACTTCTCGATAGGGAACCAGATTAAACCAAGCGCGGGGCAGATTTTTTAAGTTGTCCACCGAGGCAGCTTCGGGGATAATTTCGTTAACTTCAATGTCCAAATCTGCCATTAACCGCTTTAATTCTGTGCGATCATGTTGGTTATGAAAACCGAGGGTGGTAATACCAATAATATTAACCGAAGGTTTAGGGGTTTTCTGGGAGATAATTTCCCCTTTTCTCTGGGCCTTATCGAGATAATACTTGATAATTTGATAGAGGGTTTTATCGGCCGCTTGTAGTTCATTATAGCGATAGTGGTTGACATCGGCCAGCAGCACATCTCCTTGGGCATCCTGTCGCGCTCTTTCGACAAAGTTTTGTAAATCCTCTTGGAGAATACTGGAGGTACAGGTGGGGGTTAAAACGATTAAATCGGGACTTTCTTCGCGATCTTTGCGAACAATATTATCGACGACTTTTTCTTGGGAACCCCGGGCTAAAACATTACGATCGACAATACTAGCAGTGACGGGGGTAAAATTACGCTCCCTTTCCAACATCGAGCGCATGACGTTAAAATAATCGTCTCCCAGAGGAGCGTGCATGATAGCATGAACATTTTTAAAGGAACTGGCGATCCTTAACGTGCCAATATGAGCGGGACCCGCGTACATCCAATAGGCCAATTTCATAGAGGGTTCTCCTACAGTCAGACTTTTTTGATTGTCTCAGACTTTACGGATTTAGGAGTGAACACTTAACGGAAGATTACAAAAAGTCCCCATGCAGATTAAGTATCTTTTCGGGGAAAAATGACACAAATATTAATATTAACTTTTTTAACAATTTATGTCATGAGGGCAAAAATTTCTTTACCGACCGCTTGGTAACAAAGCCAACCGAAATTCGACCGGGGGTCGGGATAATCTTTGACGATGACTCCCTTTTCGGCCGCTCGTTCAAAAGCAACTAAACGGGGAATTTCTCGCTTAAATAGCGGTAATTTTGCTTCTTCTAGAGCTTTCCGCGCTTCCCGTCCTGTTTTTGTCCGTGAATCCACTTGGGTTAACAGAACTCGATAATTATCGGTCATCGTGGACAGCAATTCTGCCGCTTTAATGGTGACATCGATATCGAGATGATTGGGAGTGGTGGGTAAAATTAATAAATCGCTGCCCTGGGCCAAATCTTTTAACTCGTCTGGCTCCGGCCGGGCCTGGGTATCGACGATAATATGAGTGTATTGTTTCACCAGTCCCGTCGCTCCAGCTTGGGACGCTACCATAAAAGGAAGGGTATCTTCCCGGGACCAATGGAGAGCCGAACGATTTTTATCCGCATCGATCAATAAGGTGGGCGCTTTTTCTTGAAAATAGGCGGCCAAATGAATCGATGTGGTGGTTTTCCCGACCCCTCCCTTCAGTGCTACGACGGAAATAATCATGAACGGCTCGATCGAATAAGTGAGTATTTTCTAGTGTAATCCCAGACGGACTGAAAACCGTTTAAGTTTCCCCCAGAAAGGCTATCAGTCGGGATTCTAGATTTTTGAGCGTGGCTCTCTCGATATTTTGGTGTAATGTGTTTCTTAATGTTAGATTTTATGTTAGATTTTGGGCCTATGCTCTCCTGATCGATCACTTTTTCCGCTCACCACAACTACGGGAGAGTCTTCAATGTTGAAGCAATTCTTAGCAATAGCGATCGCTTTCATGATTGGGTTAACTGGGGAATTAGTCCTCTCTTTACCCGCTACTCGTTTATCCGATCGAGAAATCTCCCAACAATTACAGACTATCCCCGGCTGGCAGTTACGAGATCAACGGATTGAAAAAACTTTTAAATTTAACAATTTTATCGAAGCCATCGCTTTTGTTAATCGCTTAGTTACTCCGGCTGAATTACTAGGCCATCATCCTGATATTACTATCAATTATAATCGCGTTACTCTTTCCCTCACTACCCATGACGTGGGAGGTTTGAGTAACTTAGATTTTGATTTAGCTCAACAAATCGATCGTCTGATTCCCTAGTTTTAAATCAGCCTTTAACGCACACATCCATTATCTTGGCGAATATCCCAACTACCGTCAACATGGAATAAAAATAAACAGCGTTTGTCGGGTGTGCCGGAAGCAACTAAAGTAATTCTGCCTAACTGTCCCCAAGAACCTCCTAAACCCCCCCTTGTATCGGCCCAACTAGCGCGATAAATTGTACCTTGATTACCCACAGGTCCACTAACTCGGCGTAGGCTAGAATTATTAGTATCGATGCTAACACCGCGAGTGATGGGAGTCCAATCGGTGACATTCTCACATTCGTTTCCTTGCACTTTTGCCACTTTAATCTGTTCGGTTTCATTTTCTGCCATGCACAAAGATAGGGGATCAGAACCTTCTCCCGTGGCTTGATAACGGGTATGTTTCCAATGTTGTGATATTTCAAAGGTGGCGATATTTAAGCGAATCCAAGCCATTAAACGATGATAAGCAGAAAGGGCAATGGTTAAGAGAATTCCTAATAAAATTAGGGTAACTAACATCTCGACTTGAGTTAAGCCAGAGGTGGATTTTTGCCGATTAAAAAGCTGTAGATTGCCAAAATGTTTTCGAGAAAGGTCGAAGATATTCATGAGCCTCATCTTGCCTTTTTATTTTCAATAAATTATGTAATTAACAAGGAGCAACAATTAATTTGCTCTAGGATAATCCACATAATTTCTTGCTGTTATTACGGACAAAATTGACTGCGCTCTCTCTTTTTCCTGATATGGTCAAAAATGAGCTAAATAAAAGCAATTTTCTGATTTTTTGCTCAATTTAATTTATTTGCTCTGTTTATATAGCCAAATATCCCGCTAACGAATAAATCCCAATTGTCGTCTGGCCTCAAATAATCCGATCGCCACACTAACGGAAAGATTTAAACTTCTCACCCCCGGTTCTGCCATGGGAATATAAACCGTGTCATCGCACTTATTTAATAAATCTGCTGGAATACCGTCGGTTTCACTGCCAAAAAGTAGCCAATCTCCGCTTTGATAGCTGTATTCCACATAACTGCTGCTGCCGCGCACGCTAAACCCGATCGCCCTTCCGCCGCTCTTTTGTTGATATGCACAGAAATCATCTATTGTCAAGTGGTACATAAGTTTTACATGGGGCCAATAATCTAAGCCGGCCCGCTTCAGATAGCGATCGCTAATTTCAAAACCCAAGGGACCAACTAAATGCAATTCTGTCCGCGTTGCGGCGCAAGTACGGGCAATATTCCCCGTATTTGGCGGAATTTGCGGATTGATTAAAACCACTCGTAAAATCGCTTCAGTCATCAGTAATCAGTTATCGGTTATCGGTTATCGGTTATCAGTTTACTGTTCACGGCAAAAAACCCCCCACCTCTCAATTCATAATTCATAATTTAAATTTATAATTCCCACTTCCCATCTCCCTTGGGTGAGGACTAACTATACTAGATTCTGCCCCACCCTAGTCAAACTTATTTTAATTTAATTGGTATAACTATCCATACTCAACGGGACTAAATCGCCATGGATGGTCAAACCTAACAACATTGTTGCATTAGCGGGGATTAAATTGCCTGTAAGAGCGCAAATCTCATTTTTTCTAGCTGTAGCGTTAAATACTGCCCTTATATCACCAGCACAAAACTGAGGTCGATAATCTCCTGATTTCTGCTGAACGAAATTCCATAGGACATCACGAATGAGTGCTTGATAACCTTGATTGCCAGAAATCTCTTTCAGCTTGTCTTTGAGGACTCTTTCCAGACGAATGCTGGTGACTTCCATATCGGTAGTGGTGGTGCGTGTGATTGTCCGCATAATTTTTCTCTCCCAAATACTAAAACCTATTGATGTTACAAGTGTAGTATAAGAAAGATACCTTTAACAAGCACAACCGGCGAAACCATCACCTCTACTGCTCTTTTATTGTCACCTCTAAGGAAAAACCGCGTCTAGTCAGAATCCTATTTTGCTGTTAGAAAAAACATTGCTTATAGTCTATCTATTAAGAAAATTTTAGGTAGAGTGCGTTAGGTAATCTCTCATTTGTAGGAAAAAAATCAAGCTCTCGTTAAGGAACGGATATTTAATGAGTAAAAATTATTAGACAAAGGACAAGAGAGGCATTTATTATCCCAATTTACTCTATTATTGGTCAAGTAAACCATCTTTAATTTCCCTTCTGATCTCATCTAAGTATTGGGAAGATTGCTGATAATTAGTATGATCTTTATCGTTTATTTCTACCCCTTCTGCTAGTTTTAATACTGATGTATGATTGGGATCAATAAATTTTGGGATCGGTAGTTTAATCGAGATAACTTGATGATTAGAAAAATAGGTGGCAAAATCAAAATAGCCGAATTTAGAATCAAAAACAATCCATTCTTTGTCAATTAATTGTAGCTTAGGATCTTTGACATCAAAAGCGTATAAAAAAGCGGCGGTATAAAAACCCGCATAATATAAAAAGTCATTATCATTGCTAAAACTGCAACCAGAAGCTGTAGTGGGATGACCAGGACATATATGAGGTATAAATTCTTCTCTAGAATGATATTTTTGTATTTTTTCTAACACATAACTATCGTATTTAGGACGACAACAACATACGGTATGACCATAGACAGACGTTAAAACAAAGCTATCTCCTTTATATCTCAATCCCAAGGAACATTCATCATAACTTAAATCAACCATATCTCCCCCCTCTCCATAGCCTCTATTGTTAGAAGTGTTCTTGTAATAGAAGCTATAATGAATATCTCCATCCGTGCCATTATATTCTTTTTTTCGGAGACGAATAGCATTGATTAATTGGGAGCATCTCACTTATGCAATGAGTATTAATACTTATAGCAGTCAAAAACTAGAAAATCTTCAACTTGATCACAAAGAGAAATGAGATTATAAGTAGGTGGGTGGAATTAAATATAAAATGAACGTAGGTTGGGTTGAAGCATGAAACCCAACACCCGCATGGGTTACGCTACCGCTAACCCATCCTACAAATAATTGTGCCTACCTACTTAACTGACCGACCAACATTACGCTGGATATTTCAGTGCTTTCAAGGCATTCATCTCCGACCTATTCAACCCACATTCCGCACCCTAGTCGTTGAAATCAAAAGTTGCTCTAGCCCTTGTATAGTAAGACTTTTAGCGATTACTAAGAATTATGAAGTGTCACACTCTAGTCAGCGATCGCCAGCTTAATGAGAGTTTATCTCAATAATTTGGTATCAGAGCTATCAGATTTTTAGGGCTAATTGTGCATCTGCTAGACAAACAAATTAGCCTGTAATTCAGAGCCAGCAATCGTTTTGACGATTTGGATAAAATTTTCAATGTGACACTTTAGGGTGCGGAATGTGGGATTCAAGACAATCAAAAGATTAGCAACTTAACGGATGAGAGGCGCAACATTTTGAGATTTTTTCCCAAACCTTGCCAGGAATATTATCTCTTATCTTGACCAGATGGATTGACTTCAAGGGGTGACAAAACAAAGCGAGCAACTGGAACATCTCCCCCTAGATGTTAAGTCTGATTACCCAGTAATTCTCAATAAGCATTGTTTATTGAGAATTACCGGGGGAACCCTGAAAATTTCGGCTTAGTTGCCGGCAGCTTGCCGCCAACTCACTCCTCTAGATAAGTATTTTGACTCACGCCCCTTCCTCTTTTGAGACGTTGTGACACTTAGGGTACGGAATGTAGGTTTTCAGCAAGCCCTAAGTAAGACAGAGGACTTGATTAGTTTAATCGAGCGCATAGTCGCAGCGATTAGACTAACTCCTAAACCTCAGCAGACTCAATCTCGAATCTGAATTTTCGTTCATTATCTTCCATTTCTTTAATAGCCTGTTGGATAATTTCACGAATACTCCAACCTTTTTCATGCAAATTCAACCAATTTTGAGCCGTATTGCCACCTTCTAAAATTGTTTTTATTGGTTTTAGAAAAAACTCAAATCCTTTTGCTTTCGCAGTTACTAAAGCCTCTTCATACATTTCTGAAATCCAGTCTCGGACTTTTATAATTCTTCCATCTTGCCAATGCTTTAGTTCTGCATCAAGGCTATAAAAACTTACAGCAACTTCATTGCCTGCTGTAAGTTTCAGCAAATCTTCGCCCAGATTGTTTGATGGTAATTGACTCATTTTTAAGGGATCGAGATTTGGATTTTCTATAATTTGCCAAAGCCGAGCTTCTAAAAATGCAGTTAAGGCCAAAATCCTACTTGGATCGTACATAAAATCACAAATTCTTAACTCAATTCGATTAATATCATAAGGTCTATTGTTTCCATTAGGTCGAACAGAGTTCCACATATGACGAACATTTTTCATTGTTTCGAGTGCCAACTGTTTCTCAATCCATTGAATATAGTGGGCATGACTTTCAAAGAGAGGAATATCAGACGGAGTTTGAGGAAAAATTGACCAGCGGATAGAATGATAACCAGTCACTTTATTATCAAGAAATGGAGATGATGCGCTAAGTGCAAGATATAAAGGTGCTTCGACTCTAATGAGACGACAGGCTCGCAAGATCAACTCGGGATCGTCTAAGCCAATATTAATATGAATACTTGAAGTGAGAAGGCTTGAGCCGTAGACTTTGGAAACATAGTCATGAAAAGCGCGATTGGGATTCGCTCGATAGAAGCGATCACTCCCTCCTAAATGCAAAGCACTGCCTGGAATTAGCGTATAATTTCCCAAAGTTTTCAAATACTTTCTTAACTTACGGTAAGAAGCAAGGACAGCAGAGCCAACTTGTTTGTACTCCGACAGGGGTTCGGTAATACATTCGATAATGCGACTATCCGGTTCTTGGTTATAACCCTCGAGATAAGGAACAACGCGATCAGACAGTCCGATAATATCGCCCTCTGGAGTTCCAGCATAGGTTTCAATTTCAAAACCTTTAAGTAGCAATGAAGAGTTCTTTGTCATGTAAACCTCTAGAGAAAAAAATATCTTGGGGTTCCGTTTTATTATTCTTGGAGATAGACTTTGCGAAAAATACGAGAAAACTCCCAACGCTCTTGAGGGGTTCCCACAGTGACGCGAATATAGCGATTTAAAGGGTCTGCGCTTGGCATTCTGATAAATACACCCAATTCAAATAACTTGTCTACCATAGCATGAGCGCGCTCTTGACTTCCCATATCGATCGCCACAAAATTAGTTGCCGATGGTAAGGTAGAAAGTCCCAATTCTTTGGCCAAATTCGCATATTCATTTCGTCCGGCCTCAACTTCGGCGATCACCGCTAGAAGAAAATCGGTATCTTGTAGGGAAGCGAGAGCGCCAGCTTGAGCTACCGCGTTGACTCCATAATGGAGGCGAATCTTCTCAAAAGCAGCAATGATAGCCGGATCGGCAATGGCATACCCAATCCTCGCGCCAGCTAAACCGTGACCTTTAGAAAAGGTTCGCAGGCGGATCACTTGAGGATGAAGGGGTTTCACGGGCAATAGGGCAGTCGCAGGGGCAAAGTCAATGTAGGCTTCATCCAGCAACAACATACATTGAGGCGGTAATTGCTCGATCGCCCTCCGAATCTTTTTAGCCGGAAGATAGGTTCCCGTAGGATTATCGGGATTAACGAGATAAATAATGCGTGCGTCCGCAATCTTTGCCATTTTGACCAACGCTTCGGGATCGTTGTGAAAATCCTGATAAGGGACGTGAAGCATTTGTCCGTCGTATCCGACAACATGGTAGTTAAAGGTGGGATAAGAACCTTTTGACATGACAGTTTTTTGTCCCGGTTCGATGAAAGTTCTAGCAACAAGACCGAGCAAATCATCAATACCGCTTCCCACAACAATATTGTCGCGATCAATTTTGTAGAGATTGGCGATCGCGGTTCGCAGATCGTAGCTTTCGGGATCGCCATAGAGGGAGATATCTTCAATCGCTTCTCGCATGGCTTCTCGAGCAAGGGGTGAAATCCCGAAACGACTTTCATTTGCACCTAAACGAAGTTTGATGGAATAACCCTTCGAGCGTTCCATTGTTTTTATACTCACAAAAGGCACGAGAGCGGGAAGGTCTTTGATAATTCGAGTAAAAGGGAAAGTTGTCTTCATTGCCATTAACAAATAACCTTGACTTGCTCGGAAGTTTGTTCTGAAAGTTGGAATTTCGTGGCGAGATACTCATTGTAACGTCGCATTGCTTCCATGCGGAGTGCGCCGCCAATGGCTAATTCCATTCCTGCTTCGGGTTGGGCTTTGACGATAGGAGTAATAACGTATTCTAACCACCGCTCTCCATGTTCTTCGTCCCCTTCAATATGATTGCGGAAATATTCGCATTCTGGTTTTACCTCGCGATAGGCTCGTTCAAATCCAGCAACGACGGCACGATTGCGATCAGGATCGAAGAGTTCTGGCATAGCTAAGCTCCCCAAAGACCTAAAATAGTATTTGCGGTTCAACCCAAAACAAAAATAAAGGTTATGACCAGCATAGGGTCGCCAATCTTCCCAAATTGGGATCAATGGTTGAGGAAGATTTAACTCCATCAGGGCTTTGGTAAATTGCACCGTATGAGCTTTGCCACTAACGCCGCAACCACATTCATCCCACATGTGATGAACGATCTCAGTTTTAACCAACTCAGAAAAATAATGTTGTGCTAGTGCCAAGGCATCATAAAACCGATAGTTAAGATGGGCATCTGACAAAATAAAGATATTAAATTGCTCGACAGAGGCGTGATGTTCTAAGAAATTGACAATTTCTTTGTCGTTTTGAGATTCTTGTTTGGCCTGATTGACAAACCAGTGACACAGGGCATCCCCATCTTTGGCTTCTGCCTGTGTGGGGAGTTGTTCGCGGATGATCTCAATTTCATTTTTCATCCATTGGTTCTCAATGGTGTTGCGAATTTCGATCAACCAAGGGCTATGCTCATGAAAACATAGATGTGAAAGGGGGTTGCTAAAGCTAATTTCATAGATAGCATAGAGAGTTTTTTGAATTTCTAGCAAAGCCTCTACCTTTCGATGCTCGAATGCTTGAATAAGTTCTTGCGAAAGGGTCTGCGGTAGTTCTAATAAAAGTTCTTTTGCACCGATAAGGGTTTCATGTTCTCCCGATAACAAGTAAGCAACTTTCTGGGATAGTGACCGAGCCTCTTGGGGGTTTTGTGGGATGTGAAAGGGAGGATTGAGTTCAACAACGCGGTCGAGCCGATGGTCAAATGAAATTTTCATGAAGTATGGTTTCCAAAATTGTAATAGGAATGATAGCAATTAATACCACTCAAAAGTTGATAGGGACTCGTATTTGCTAAATTTGCCAAGGTCTGAACTTCAATGCAATGCTGTCCCTCTTGTCCGATAAGAGTCACCCAGTCATTAACTGCAACATTAGGACAGTGAGTGATATCAATTTGCAGGGCATCCATGCCGACATCGCCAAATAAAGGAACACCATGCCCGTGAATAATCGTCTCAAGCTGACTTGAACGAAAGGGATAGCCGCTTCCAAAACCAATGGCAACGGTAGCTAGTCTTTGACCAGGTTCGGTGGTATATTTTTGCCCGTAGCCAATAGCCTCAGAGTGTGTAAACTCCAAAATCCCAGTGATTCTTGCTTTTAAGCTAATGGCAGGTTGGAATTTTTGGGCGATTTCTAGGACTTTTTGCTCTACTAAGTCTTTAATATACAAATGAACGCCGTAAAGGATAATCCCCGGCCTCACCCAGTTAGTGGGATAGTGTTCGCCCCATCGGAGAATGCTGTGGCTGGCAAAAAGGCTGGTTTCTAATTGCTCCCCCAGAATTTGTTTAGCGATTTTTACTAATCGATCAAACTCTTCAATCTGGGCAAGATTGATATCAGCTTCGGCATTGGAGTTGGTTAGATGGGCATAAACCGCCTTAACTTCAAGATTTTCGCATTCCTGCGCCCGACGGACAAATCTAGTAAAGTCTTCGATATTTCTATATCCTGAGCGATTGAAGCCGACATTGATCACTAACCAGACGGGATATTTCGCTGATTCCCCTGCCGCCGCGCGATCATAGGCCAATAACAGTTCCTCATGAGGAATGCCTGGTATGAGATCATGAATAATCGCGAGGGAGGCGTTTTCGGAGACATCACCATCAATGATAAGAATCGGCTCGGTAATACCAGCATCCCGCAGATCGAGTCCTTCTGCCACATTATCTACTGCAAAGGCTTGAACGTTAACTGATCGCAGGGCTTGGGCAATGGGGCGAGCGCCAAGTCCATAGGCATCCCGCTTAACCACTGCCATGAGCTTTGCCCCTCCGGCATATTGTGTAATTAACTGAGCATTGTTACAAATTGCTCCGAGGTCGATTTCTAAAACTGCTCGATGGGAACGAGATCGGTCGATATCATTTAATCCCTGTGGCGATTGCCAAGACTGCTGCTGGTGTTTTCGAGTCTCTTTAAAGGGGTAATATGCTGAGGTCGCATTGTTCATAGATTCGATTGTTTACTCCATCATATCAGGATACTCGATCAAGTTACCTTCCCAGTTTGTATAGCGCACAAACGCATTGCCTTGGTTATCAACACCATAGGAAAAGGGAACTTCATTTTCTCGTAACAGGGGGACGGTGTGCTTGCCAGTATGATGAGGCAGGACGAATTCGGGAACCGCTAAGTTAGAAATTCGCCGTTTCAAAGAGGCAATAATATCAACACCTTTTTGAACAGAGGTTCTGAATTGCTGAGAACCGGGAGAATGAGGCATGAAATGATAAAGATAGTGAGGAATTATGCCTATACCATATAACTTCATGCATAATTCGTGCATTGTTTTGGAATCGTCATTGATGCTACGTAAGAGAGGAATATTTGCAAACATAATCGGTGTGGCAGTTTGCAGGCGCTTGGCTGCCTCGCAAAATTCTGGTGTGATTTCTTGGGGATGGGCAACATGAACGCCGAGGGAGTTGAGATTGTAGCGTTTAAAGAGTTCTACAAGGGAATCAGTAATACGGAAAGGATTGAAAGTGAGAGCGCGAGTGTGGATACGAATGGCAATCCAGCGATCAAAACTACGTAAATCTTTAAGCACTTCCTCTAAGATATCATCGCCGTGCATCAAGGGTTCTCCGCCACTAAGAACGACTTCTTCAATGGCTGGATTATTACGGACGTAGGTGATGGTATCTTGCCAATGTTTCTGTTGGAGGGGTAATTTCGACGATTTTTTTTCGAGGGTGCGTAGGGACTCGTAGCAGAACTGACAATAGCTATGACAAACGTTAGATAGGCGGACAATTATACGGTTATCGTATTTGTGCTGACCAATGGGGGTCACCATTTCATGGGGCATTTCCCAATTTTCAGTGTGACCGTCGTAGCTATAATTAGTTTCTCCCTCTGTATTCCAAAAAGGAATTAATTGTCGCCAGATGGGATCATCTAGCAAGGGAGCTGAATTATCCTCAGTCCGCCGAATTTGCTTGAGTATGTGGGGGGTAATACGGAGACGACGAGATTTTAAATGCTCTGTGATGGCGTTATAAGTCTGATCCGACAATCCCGGGAAAACCTCGATCAGTTTCTCTATTGAGGTAATGGTATTCTGTTGCTGCCATTGCCATTGGCAAGCTAAGTCTGCTGATTTAGTTGGTTGACTTGTCATCATAGCATTCATTCCTTCTTTTTGGTAATTTTCAATTTGCCAATGAATTTAGCTGGCGTTGCTGATTTAGGGTATGATTGAGGAGGAAGGCGATCACCCAAAAATACCCATTATCAAACTCAGAAATTATGCAATGTCCTGAATGTCAATCCAATCATATCAATAAAAATGGTCATAAAAA
>NZ_JADEVX010000011.1:0-50283 GCF_015207925.1 Microcystis sp. LEGE 00066
CCACACCCCACACCCCCTTCTCCCTTTTTCCTTGATAAAATGCCCTATTTTCACCCCGTAACCTCGGTTTATATTCATATTCCCTTTTGTCGTCGGCGCTGTTTTTACTGTGATTTCCCGATTTTTGTCGTCGGTAATCACACCAATCCGGCGACTTTTCCCCCTGTGGTGGAGTATGTGGAAATATTACAGGAAGAAATTAGCCTTAGTCAGGAGACGGGGAAACCCCTAGAAACAATTTTTTTTGGGGGGGGGACTCCTTCCCTGTTACCGGTGGAATTATTAGGGGCAATTCTGGATACTTTAGCCAAAAAGTTTGATTTTGCAGCCGATATAGAGATTTCTATGGAGATTGATCCGGCTACCTTTAGTTTAGAACAATTACAGGGTTATCTTAGTGCGGGAGTCAATCGGGTTAGTTTAGGAGTACAGGCTTTTCAAGAACCATTATTACAGGTTTCTGGTCGATCGCATACCGTTAAGGATATCTATCAGGCAGTGGAATTAATTCGGGGATTGGGAATAGTTAACTATAGTTTGGATTTGATTTCGGGATTGCCACAACAAACCCTGACAGATTGGGAAAATTCCCTAGAAAAAGCGATCAAACTGCAACCGGCCCATCTTTCCTGTTACGATTTGGTCTTAGAAGCGGTTACTCCTTTCGGTAAACAGTATCAACCGGGGAAAAAACCCTTACCCGATGATGAAACCACGGCAAAAATGTATGTTTTAGCCAGTGAAAAACTAGCTTTAGCCGGTTATCAACATTACGAGATTTCTAACTATGCTAAACCGGGTTATCAATGCCGACATAATCGAGTTTACTGGGAAAATCGTCCCTATTATGGCTTTGGTATGGGGGCTGCTAGTTATCTTCATCAACAACGTTTTACCCGTCCGCGCAAAAGTCGCGACTATTTCGCTTGGGTAAAAGAAGGCTGTCAGATTGACGTGGAGAAAAATAGCTTGATTGATGATCTTCTCGAAACCTTGATGCTAGGGTTAAGATTAGGGTCAGGGGTGAGTTTACCCGCCATTGAAGCTAATTTTGGTTCGGAAATCAAAAAAGCAATTTTAGAGGTCTTAGAGCCGCATAAACAGCGTAATCTAGTAATAATTGAGGGGGATACCAGGGTAAGATTAAGCGACCCCGAAGGTTTTTTGTTTTCTAATATCGTTTTAACCGATTTATTTGATCGCTGGCAATAGTTAAGTAGGGTCTGCTGAAAAAGTTTGGCTCTTCGTTACTTGTTATGGTTCGATAGGGGGGCATAAATCAACAAAATCTTTATCTGGTAAGGGATTTAATTGATTAGTTCGCTTTAGATAAAAAACAATTGACAAAAATCGCCCAATGTCTTTCTCTATAAGGGTTCCATCCCTTATAACTCCCGTCTATTGCATAAGACAAACCGAAGAACCAAAAGTTTTTCGTGGGGACAGGGTGTGGGGTATGGGGTGTAGGGTGTGGGGTTTTACCCATTTTCAGGGGGTCAATTACCTAGTTTTCAGGGAAAAAGTCCCAGAATTTTCCCCCCAATCACTCCAATCGCTGGCACTTTTTGATTTCAAAAAAGTCTAAAAGTGTCACCCAACAAGGTTTTCAGATTTATTCAGCAAACCCTAAGTAGAGAGGCACAATTATTTGTGGCGTTGGGTTGGGTTTCATGCTTCAACCCAACCTACGTTCATCTCAACGGATTTAGTATTACTAGCGATAATAGATAGCTAACCAAATACAAGGGGGATTATTGCTAGTAAATTCGACGCGGTGTTTTTGGTGAGGAGGAATCAAGAGATAATCCCCCGCTTGCAGATTAACTTGGCTGCCATCTTCATAACTAATCTCAGCGAATCCCTGTAATAAAATCACCCATTCAAACTCAGATTGATCGTACCATTGACCCCGGGGAGTGGTTTGACCGGTGGAAATAATTCTTTCTAGACGAATAGCTTGACTTTGAGCTAAAATTTCCAGAATTTCTCGGTCAGGAATTAGTTCAGGTAAATCAAAAATTGAAGCTGCTATCATTAGTTATTATTCCTTTCTGGATGAAAATCTTTAATCACCGTCGGTATTGCTGTTAAAATTTTCTCAACGATATCAGCAGGTGTATCTAGGTCAGAAACAAAAATCCGAAGATCTGCTTCTGCATAAAGTCCTCGTCTTTGTTCTAATAATAATTCTAGTTTACTTTCTAAATCAGTGGACTCAAGCAGGGGACGAGAGGTATCTTGTTTTAAACGTTTAACCAAAACTTCTAGGGGAACATCTAACCAAATCATTAAACCGTGACGAAGATAACTCCAATTTATCGGTTTTAAAACCATCCCTCCCCCGGTGGCAATCACAGTTTTAGTCAGAGAGGATAATTCGGCTAAAACTTGGGTTTCTAACTCCCGAAAAGTCGCTTCTCCCTCGTCGGCAAAAATTTCCCTAATTTTCTTTCCTGCGACCCTTTCTATTAATATATCTGTATCAAAAAAACGATATTGTAACCGTCGGGAAAGCAACTCTCCCAGGGTGGATTTGCCAGATCCCATCATTCCTAGCAAAAAAACACTTAATCCCCGTAAGGAGTTAAAATCCGTTGAATTGTCCATAGTTAAAATTTAGCCGAATGTAGTCCTCGCTACTCAGGGACGATGTTTTGATAAGCATTTAGGAGTGAAAACCCGCAGGTGAAATCAGAAAATCTTCTTAGAACCCCCATTGACACCGACATCGTGTCAGAATCTGGATAACCATGATACCATCTTGGTAATTCATCGACAAAATCAGCTTGATTAATTTAATCAAGTGGTGTGGGGAGTGTGAACACAGGAGTCTAAAATTCATGTCCAATCAACCAGCAAACTTTCCGGGTAATAGAAATCAACTCAAACCGATTAAAGTCGGGGTTATCGGGGTCGGTAACATGGGACAACACCATAGTCGCATCCTGAGTTTATTAAAAGACGTGGAATTCGTCGGGGTGGCCGATGTCAACGTCGAAAAGGGTCTGGAAACTGCCAGTAAATACCGAGTCCGTTTTTTTGAAAATTATTTAGACCTCTTACCTAGGGTAGATGCGGTTTGTATCGCTGTCCCCACAAGGTTACACCATCGAGTCGGGATGGACTGTCTGCAAGCGGGAGTACATACCTTGATCGAGAAACCGATCGCCGCTAGTATTAGTGAAGCGGAATCTTTAGTCAACGCAGCAGCCGATCACGATTGTATTCTGCAAGTGGGTCATATCGAGCGTTTTAATCCCGCTTTCCAGGAGTTATCGAAGGTCTTGAAAACCGAGGAGATTCTAGCGATTGAATCCCATCGCATGAGTCCCTATTCCCAGCGAGCTAATGATGTGTCGGTGGTGTTAGATTTAATGATCCACGATATAGATTTAATTTTAGAATTAGTCGCCGCTCCTGTGGTGAAATTAACCGCTAGTGGTAGTCGCGCTGCCACTGATTCCGGTTATCTCGATTATGTCACTGCAACCCTTGGTTTTAGTAATGGAGTGGTGGCTAATTTAACCGCTAGTAAGGTGACTCATCGCAAGATTCGCCGTTTAGCAGCCCACTGTAAAAATTCTCTCACGGAAGCGGATTTTCTCAATAATGAAATCCTCATTCACCGGCAAACCACCGCTAACTATAGCACCGATTACGGTCAAGTTCTCTACCGTCAAGATGGTTTAATTGAAAAGGTTTATACTAGCAATATTGAACCCCTACACGCGGAATTAGAACATTTTGTTCATTGTGTGCGCGGTGGAAACCAACCTTCTGTCGGTGGGGAACAAGCTTTAAAAGCTTTACGATTAGCTAGTTTAATCGAACAAATTGCCCTTGATGGTCGCGTTTGGCAACAATCGGACTGGAATTATCAATATCTTAATTCTCCCGTGATTACTGCTTCTTGATTGTTTTCACCCCGATTCTTTAAGTGAGAGAATTGGGGTGAGGAAACAAAATTAGTTATCTGGAAAACTTTCCCAACATTTTTCTGAGGATTTTTTTCCACACCATTGACTTTCACAGGGAACTCCATCACCGTCTCCATCCATTTTGACATTAGGGCAATTTCTCAAGAAAAAAGTCGCTTCTGCACAGGAGGTCATCTGCGAACAGTGAGTTCTACCATCGCACCGAAATTGTGGAGAAGGACTAGGTTTTTTCTGGGGAGTGGGACGATTATTGTTGTTAGCTACGGCTAAATTATTGAGGGTTTGATTGCCAGAAATTGGTGATTTTATTGATATTTGTTCGCTCAGAAAACCCAGAATTAAAATAACAAGTACTTTTTTCATAAAATGCTTGCCTGATTCTCTGCTCTTATCATAGTACCAGATAGGAGACAGGATAATAAATTAGAGTTGTTCCCTGTTTCCTGATTCCCCTATTTAGAGTAAAAATTCCCTTTGTTGAATTGCTAATTTATGAGCAGGAAAACCCTCGTAATCGGCTAAAGTTTTCGTGGTTTCTTTTAACTTTTCAAAGCCTTCAGGGGTGACATAAGCCAAAGTGGAGCGCTTGAGAAAATCATAAACTGAAACCGCCGAATAGGAACGGGCAAAACTTCCTGTCGGCAGCACAGCATTTACCCCGATGGCGTAGGTAGCCATAGAGGAAGGAGTATGATTGCCCAGGAGAATTTCGCCAGCATTTTTAATCTTGCCCAGAATGGCAAAAGGATTACTAACTAAAAGCTCTAGATGTTCTGGGGCGTACTCATTGACGAAATCGAGGGATTGCTGCAAACTATCGGTTAAAATTATGCCCCCATAGGCGGCTAAACCCGCCTCACAAAATTCCCGTCGCCAATCTGGGAGTTTTTGCAGGTATTCCTGAGCGTATTCCCTAGCAGCGATCGCAACCTGTTCACAATGAGTGACTAATAAAGCCGCCGAATCCGCTCCATGTTCCGCTTCAATTAATAAATCCAAGGCCGCTAAACGGGCATCGGTGGACTCATCGGCCAAAACTATCGACTCACTTGGACCTGCTGGTAAACCCACATCCACAGTGCCGAACAGTAACCGTTTGGCCGCCGCCCCATAGACGCTGCACGGACCGGTAATTTTGTCAACCCTTTTGATATTTTTTGTTCCCAAAGCTAAAGCAGCGATCGCTTGTACGCCCCCTAACTTATAAATTTCTGTGACTCCAGCCATGCGCGCCGCCACCAGAGAAACCGGTTCCACGTTGCCCTGTTTATCGGGGGGAGTGCAAACGACCACTCTTTCCACTCCTGCCACCATTGCCGGTATAGCTAACATTAACATCATCGAGGGGAAAGCACCGCGGCCCCGGGGAACGTATAAACCCACATTGGGGATAGGAGAGATTTTTTCGCCGGCAAAGACACCAGCTTCAATTTCTGCCAGTTGTATTTCTTCCGGCATTTGGCGACGATGTACCTCTTGAATATTCCGGAAAGCCTGTTCAATGGCGGTTTTTACTTCCGGTTCAATTAACTGAAAAGCCTGCTCAAATTCTGCCTCGTTGACTTTGATATTTTCTACCGTCGCACCCTCGTAGTCAAAACGCCGCACATAGTCCACAACGCCGGCATCCCCCCGTTCGCGGATGGTTTCTATCACCGTTTGAGCGACTTTTAGGGCGTTATCAATATCTAACTCGGCTCTTTTCTGAAGTTTTGCCCGTTCCGCATCACTTAATTGCGAAAGTTTTAATATTCTGACCACTATTGCTGCTCCTACTGCCCCCGTCCTCTCAAGAATAGCGGGGAATCTGAATCTTTTTTGATTATAATGCAGATCATGTTTAAGCTCTCTTGCTGTTCTGTAAATGCGATCGCTCTTGGTTTGTTATGGGGAGCGAGTGGTGCTGTGTGGGCAGAAACGGATTTAGACTTAGATCCGAAAATTCGGCAAGAAAGCCCGGTTTTAGAGCGTTGGTTAGAAAAAATACCCGATATCGCCGAAGATATTCGCCGCGATCCTAGTTTTCGCACTCGTATCCGTTTAGGATATGCAGAGTTTCCTTCTAGGGATAATTCCAGTGGCCTGATTTTGGGGGTAGAAGATGTGTTTTTTGGTCAAACCAGTTTAACCCTAAGCGGCGATTATCAGACGGCTTTTAACGGCAAAAGGACGGCAATAGGAGGAAATTTACAATACTATCTCCTCCCTTTGGGTGATTATGTCAATCTGGCTCCGATGGTGGGCTATCGTTACATTCAAACAGGAAATTACAGCACCGATGGGCTTAACTTAGGATTAAAGCTCAAATTAGCCCTTTCTCGCACGGGAGCCGCAGATATCACCGTCAGTCAGAGTTTTATCTCCCCCGGTGGTGATAACGAGGTGGGATTGACTACTCTTTCGGTTGGTTATGCGATTACCCCTAATTTACGTTTAGCTGCCGATATTCAAGCCCAAAATTCCCGCGCTCGTAAAGATAGCTCCCTGGGAATTTTACTGGAATGGCTGCCCTAATTAGGTTCGTGGGGGCAGCGTGTGGGGTGTAGGGTGTAGGGTTTTACCGATTTTGGGGACGTTTGGCAAAGCTCAGTAAAAAAAAGGAATTGGGAGAAAAAATTTTAATTCTGCGTCAAGGATGTTGCAAGGTGACTGGGCAACATTTGGGAATTCTGCTCAAATGCCCCTATCATGAGGTTGACTTTACTACCGATCGAGTTTAAAACTTATATAATCGTGGGTTTGAGGAGTGAAAAAAGTGAAAAAAGTTAATTTTAACGGCCAACCTTTCCATTTTATCGGTATTGGCGGCATTGGGATGTCGGCCCTCGCTTATATCTTAGCCAAGCGCAATTTACCCGTGTCTGGCTCCGATTTACGTCCTACTCATATCACCCAACGGTTACAGGGAGCGGGAGCGCACATTTTCCACCGTCAAGAGGCAAATAATTTAGCTTTATTTTATTCTCCTGGCCTTCAAAACAGTAGCCAAACGGTTCCGCAAGTAATCTGCTCCACGGCGATTAATGACCATAACAAGGAATATCAAGCGGCCAGAGACTTAGGATACCCAATTTTTCACCGTAGCGACGTTTTAGCGGCTTTAATCGCTGATTACGACAGTATCGCCGTTGCTGGAACCCACGGCAAAACCACCACTAGCAGCTTAATCGGTTACGTTTTGTTAGAAGCGGGATTAGACCCCACGATCATTGTCGGTGGTGAGGTGGACGCTTGGGAAGGTAACGCTCGTCTTGGTCAAGGTCGTTTTTTAGTGGCAGAGGCCGATGAGTCCGATGGTTCCCTAACCAAGCACGCCCCGAAAATCGGCGTAATCACTAATATTGAGCTAGATCACCCCGATCATTACCAGAATTTAAGCGAAGTTATCGATACTTTCCATGAATTTGCCCATCAGTGCCAGATTTTAGTCGCTTGTTTAGATTGTGACACGATCGCCGAGCATTTCCGTCCGACAATTAGTTATAGTCTCGATCCCGAAAAAGGTGCCGATTACACCGTCAGCGAGATTATCTATGAACAGGGAATGATGAAAGCTTCCGTCTGGGAAAAAGGCAGTTATCTGGGACAAATGGAAGTGAAAATCCCGGGGCAACATAATATTAGCAATGCTTTGGCAGTGGTGGCCATCGGACGTTATCTCGGTTTAGAATTTGCTGTTATTGCCGATGCGATCGCTACTTTTGCCGGAGCAAAACGCCGTTTTGAACACAAGGGAGAAGCAAACGGCATCACTTTTATCGATGATTATGCCCACCATCCTAGCGAATTGTTGGCCACGTTAGCGGCGGCAAAATTGAAGGTAGAAGGCAAACAGTACCAACGTTCGATCGCTATTTTCCAACCCCATCGTTACAGTCGCACCACTGCCTTTTTAGAGGAATTCGGCTCCGCTTTCAGTTCCGCCGATGTGGTAGTCTTAACGGATATTTATAGTGCCGGGGAAGTGAATATCAATCACGTCACTGGGCAGCAAGTGGCTGAACAGGTGAGAAAACACCATAAAAACGCCTACTATCACCCCGAATTGAGTTCTTTAGGTCAATTCCTGTTAGAAATTCTCCAACCAGGGGATCTGGCTCTGTTCCTCGGCGCTGGCAATCTCAATCAAGTTATCCCCGAAATGCTCTCTCATTACCGCGAACAATTGGCAGTTAGAGCATAGGATTCAGTTATCAGTTATCAGTTATCATTTATCAGTGATCAGATTTGAGTTTTTAAGTGAGCAGTATTAAATAAGTAGGGAGGCACAATTATTTGTAGGATGGGTTAGCGGCATCGTAAGATGATCGTTGGGTTTCATGCTTCAACCCAACCTACGTTCTGCTCCCCATTTCCCCAACCCCCAACTCATAATTCATAATTCATAATTTATAATTTCCACCCCCTAAAACCCTATGATTAAAACCTCTGTTTCTCTAGCTGATTTCACTTCCTACCGGGTGGGGGGAAGAGCGCAATGGTATGCCGAACCAGTTAATCTAGAGGAATTAAGAGAAGTGTTCGCTTGGTGGCGAGCGCAAGATTTACCCTTGACTGTTTTGGGGGCTGGTTCAAATTTACTAATCAGCGATCGAGGTTTACCCGGACTTGTCCTCAATACTCGCCATCTGCGATCGAGTTGTTTTGATGCCGAAACTGCTACGATTACAGCAGCGGCGGGGGAACCCCTGCCAAAAATAGCTTGGAGAGCGGCAAAAAGGGGCTGGAGGGGCCTAGAATGGGCGGTGGGTATCCCCGGGACGGTGGGGGGGGCTGTGGTCATGAATGCGGGCGCACATACCTCCTGTGTGGCGGATCGATTAGTGCGGGCGCTGGTATTAAATCCCGATGGTCAGTTAGAAACTTTAAGCAAAGAAGATTTAAATTATAGTTATCGCAGTTCTTCTCTGCAAGGGGATCAACGTTTAGTTATTGAAGCTACATTTCAGTTAGAAGCTACCGATAATAGCGAGGAAATAATGGCAATTACTAGCCATAATTTACGCCATCGCAAAAGTACCCAACCCTATGATCGTCCCAGTTGTGGTAGTGTTTTCCGCAATCCTAAACCACAATATGCTGGGGCTTTAATTGAGGAAATGGGATTAAAAGGTTATCAAATTGGTGGGGCGCAAGTATCAGAGTTACACGCTAATTTTATCCTGAATATTGGTTCAGCCAAAGCCTCGGATATTCTGCGTTTAATTCGCCATGTGCAGGAACAAGTGTTCGATCGCTGGTCCCTCTGGTTAGAACCAGAGGTGAAAGTTTTAGGGGAATTTGACGGGATTTAACTATTTTTCTCGATAACGGTTGAACTCAGCCGCGATGGGCTGGAGTGCGACGGCAAATATTTTTATAATCCTCTAGCATGGTGCGTTCCCCAAAAATCTATTGGTGGGGCAGTAGGAGCCACATTAGGGAACGCACCCTACGGCTAACGTTCCCAATCACCCGCCGCAGATAACCTTGAACTCTAACCGATAACCTTTCGTCGGTCGGTGTGCATTGGGGTTGTTATGCTGTGTCACCAACAGATATGATGCGCCAATCACCTTATGGAATAAACAACCGACCAGCCCCCATATAGTCTTGGATATCGATTACAATTTCTACAAGCCTTTCAACGCAGCGTTCTCGATAGTCAGATTCATTGACCCTATCCGGATCGCCAATCGTAATGATCGGAAATGAAGTCGGTTGATTTTCTTCACGCATTACTTGTTCCAACGAGTCTTCACCCTTCGCATTCCGGTTTGCCGTAAGTAAGAGCATCCCGTTGGTTTGGGCAAATCTCCAAACTACTCGATCATTGCTGTCTGCGGGTAAGCCAACGTCTTCAAATGTCCTCAACCGAATTAGAGCGAGATCTAATAACCCGCTAACAACAAGACTTCCAGAGATCAGAATTGCCTGCCGATTCAAGTTGTAATCAGCCAGAACAATCATTGCTTCTTCGCTTCCCGCTTTGCTCTGCGTTCCTGAAGTTTAGCTCTAACCACTTCATAGCCTGGACGAGGAGGAGTAGCAGCGATCCGAGCAAAACGTTCGCGATTCCTCTCTTCCCAAAATTGTTTAGTTTCTGCGGCAGTCTTTAAAACCTCCTGATACTCCGCTTCCACTTCTGTTCGATGTGTTTCAATGTAGGAAAGGGCCGCATGAATTTGAGCATCTGTAAGATTGAAGGCATCACGAATAAACTTGGGTGGATACTGAGCTTTGAGATAATCCATTACGTCATACAGAGTAATACGAGTATCCGCAATTGTAAGCCCTCGCTCTGTGCGGATTATAGCTGTTTGTCCATTCGATGCCAGTGCCATAGCAGTCTTAGCTTTTAATCATTTAATTTCATAGTAGCGCACAAAAAAAGCAAGGGGAACCAACGCCCCCTAACGACTGATTCACAAAATCCTTAATCCTCAACCCAGACCTTCAAAATGTATTTCAGCCTCGTTCCTGCATCTAGCCAGTAGTGAACTCCAACATCTGGCAGTTCAGTATTATTTGTGTGAGCGTCACCCCGTCCTATGCCATCATCAAAGGGAGTAATACGGTGTTTGGAAACCTCTTTGTGGAATTCCACCCGTGTTATTCTTGCTCCGGTGCAAGGAAATTTATCGTCTCCTCACTTACCAAGCATACCAGATTCGTAAGTTCTCGAAACATCAACTGCTAGTCATTCAGCCATAATAAACCTCCTTTTTTGCTGTAACTTTTCCGTATATCACGCCCAAAAGCGTGTTAGCCAGATTAGCCTACTGCTAGTGGAGCAGTGGGAGCCACATTAGGGAACGCACCCTACGGCTAACGTTCCCAATCACCCGCCGCAGATAACCTTGAACTCTAACCGATAACCTTTCGTCGGTCGGTGTGCATTGGGGTTGTTAGACCGCGCTGCTACGGCAATGCATTCTTATTAAGAGTTAGAATTGCTGTAAAAACTAACCCTTCTAATTCTAGAATCGTCTAATGGATATTCATTACATTAATCAAGGAAAGCGTGGAAAAGTAGGTCTTTGCAATATTTGTAAACAATCAGCTTCTCTAAGCTGGGATCACGTCCCACCAAAGAGAGGTACTGATTTGAAGTCTGTTGAGCAGATCACGATTGTACAACGTTTGACTGGCCACCCTGAAGAACAGAAACGTCCTATTTCACAGAATGGTGTGAAGTATCGAACCCTTTGCGAACAATGTAATACACGCTTGGGGCGTCGCTACGACCCAGTTCTTAATAGCTTTGCTCTTGGAGTAGGCAGGATTCTTAAATCAATTGTGGAAGTTCCACCAATGATTCATTACAAGACGCAACCAGCAAAATTGATTAGAGCTATTCTTGGTCATTTAGTTGCAGCGAAGGGAGTTATAGACCATAATGTTGTTGATCAGAAAATACGCGAATTTCTGTTTGATGATCAAGCTCAGATCCCTGAAGAAATTAAAATTTTTTACTGGATTTATCCATATGAAGAAATTGTGGTTGTTCGTGATGTCATTATGCCTGCGGTCAGAGGAAACTTAAGTGAATTTAGTGAACTTGGAACCTTTAGCGGCATCCTTAAATATTTTCCAGTAGCTTACGTGGTTTGCAATTTAGAACAATATGAAGGACTCGACGAATTAACAACCTATCGTGATCTCAAGCTAGAAGAGACTGCTGAGATTCCACTTCGCTTAACTGACATAAAACATTCTGAATGGCCAGAGATGATTGATGAGGGAAACTTTATGGCAGGCGGATTGAATCTAAACAGTTCTGTTCACGCTCGCCCAAAAAAACCAAAAGCATGACTTCCCCACAAACAACTTTTGCATACTGTCTCAACCGAGAATTGGCGGTCTAACTATTGATTATACGGAAAATTTCCGTATAACACTCCTAAAAGTAATGATATGGGTCAACTTTCGGCATCTCACCCCATTTAGGCGCGATCGCCAGAACTTTTCCCTATATCACGCCCAAAAGCGTGTTAGCCAGATTAGCCTACTGCTAGTGGAGCGGTAGGAGCCACATTAGGGAACGCACCCTACGGCGATGGCAATCACACTAACTATATACTAGACGGATTTTTTCCATACAACACCCCAAATACGGATTTTCTGGCTCTTCGTTACTTGTTATGGTTCGATAGGGTGGCATAAATCGACTAAATCCTTATCTGGCAAGAGATTTAATTGATTAGTTCGCTCTAGATCAAAAACAATTGACAAAAATCGCTAAACGTCTTTCTCTATAAGGGTTCCGTCCCTTATAACCCCCGTACATTGCATAACACAAACTGAAGAACCCATTTCGTCGCCGTGCCTAGAATTTTATTGTCTAGTACAGGCCAGCTATCGTAGCACGATCGATTTAACTTGACTAGGAATGGATAAAGGCAAATAATCAATTAATTGATCGAGATCAAGACTCAATGTCTGATAACTTGTTATTGGTGGGGTAGGGAATCACCTAAGTCACCCTGTTGAACTATTGATTGTCACTAAAAATGTTTAAGCGATCGCTTTTCTTGCCCCTGTTAATTTTATCCCTTAGTTGTACGCTGCTTTTTAGTGCTTGTCATCAACAAACAGCTAATAATCCCCGGGCAACGACCAATAGTAACACAGAAACTTTAAAACTTTTATATTGGCAAGCGCCGACGATTTTAAATCCCCATCTCTCCACGGGATTTAAAGACTCAGAAGCGAGTCGCATTACCTTAGAACCTTTGGCTAGTTTTAATGAAAAGGGGGAATTAGTTCCTTTTTTAGCGGCGGAAATTCCTACTATTGAAAATGGGGGAGTTGCCCGGGATGGTAAATCGGTGACATGGAAGCTAAAAAAAGATATTAAATGGTCAGATGGTACTCCTTTTACTGCCAAAGATGTCATCGCTACCTATAATTTTATTACCAATCCGAAAACTGGTTCTACTAGCGCTGGCAATTATGAAATAGTTAAAAGTGTGGAAGCGATCGATCCCCATACGGTTAAAATAACTTTTAAGCAAGTTAATCCCGCTTGGTCATTAGTTTTTGTGGGAACCGAAGGGATGATTTTACCTGCTCATCTCTATGAAAAGTATAGCAATGAAACGGCACGCCAGACCCCCGCTAATTTATTACCGGTGGGAACTGGTCCCTATAAAGTGGTAGAATTTAAACCGGGAGATACGGCAGTTTATGAACCAAATTCTTTCTTTCGAGAAGCGGATAAATTAGGTTTTCAAAGAATAGAATTAAAAGGAGGAGGTGATGCAACTTCTGCGGCACGAGCGGTTTTACAGACACAGGAGGCGGATTATGCTTATAATTTGCAAGTAGAGGCCAAGGTTTTAAGTGATTTAGAAAAAGCGGGTCAAGGTCAGTTAATATCTAATTTCGGTTCTTTGATTGAACGAGTGTTATTTAATTTGAGTGATCCTAATCAAGCTACTCCTGAAGGTGAGAGGTCTAGTATTAAGTTTCCCCATCCTTTTTTGAGTGATGTGAAAGTAAGAGAAGCTTTATCTTTAGCCGTTGATAGAGATACTATTGCCACGCAACTTTATGGTATTACTGGGAAAACAACTCCTAATTTTATTGTGATGCCATCGGAATATAATTCTCCCAATACTAGCTATGAATTTAATCTAGAAAAGGCTAAGAAATTACTAGATGATGCGGGATGGAAAGATAGTAATGGTGATGGTACTAGGGATAAAAATGGGGTAGAAATGAAATTAGTTTTTCAAACCACTGTCAATCCTCTTCGTCAGAAAACCCAAGAAATTATCAAACAAAGTTTACAAGCAATCGGGGTAGGAGTAGAATTAAAAACTATTGATGCCAGTATTTTCTTTTCTAGCGATCCTGCTAACGATGACACGGTAGAAAAGTTTTATGCTGACCTACAAATGTACACTACAGGTAATAATAGTCCCGATCCAAAAGCCTATTTTAAAACCTTTACTTGTAGCGAAATTCCCCAAAAAGCTGATGGTTGGTCTGGTGATAATTATGCTCGTTATTGTAATCCTGAATACGATAAATTATGGCAAGCTTTTAGTCAAGAATTAAACCCAGAAAAACGGCGAGAAATAGCGATTAAAATGAATGATATGCTAATTAATGATTTTGTGATTATTCCCCTAGTTCATCGTGCCGATGTGGTGGCAATTAGTAATAGTTTGTCGGGGTTTGAATTAACTCCCTGGGATAGAAATACTTGGAACATCAAAGACTGGAAGCGTAGTAAATAAATGCTCAAATATTTTCTGAGAAGATTATTATTTTCGATTCCCACTCTTTTAGCCATTAGTATGGTGGTTTTTGGCATTTTGGCCCTAGCACCGGGGGATCCGATGGGAGAATTTGCCGCTAATCCCGCTATTACGGAAGCGGTGCGAGAAAATATTCGCAAAAGTCTCGGATTAGATCAACCCATTCCTGTGCGTTATGTCAAGTGGTTGTTAGCATTTCTTCAAGGAGATATGGGCTATTCTTTCACCAGTCGCAGCCCAGTTTTTACCCTCATTTGGCAGCGTTTACCCACAACTCTCTGGATTGTCGGTATTGCCTATATTTTCGGGGTTTTAATCGCTTTTCCTTTGGGCGTAATTTCAGCAGTCAAGCGCTATTCTTGGTTAGACAAAATTATATCTACTTTTTCGATGCTTGGCTTTTCTTTACCCACCTTTGTGACGGGATTGTTATTAATTATTATCTTTAGTGTGCAGTTAAATTGGCTACCATCTTTTTATAACAGTACCCTAGAAATCAGCGATTTTAATAGTTTGATCGAGCAGGTGAAACAGTCAATTATGCCCGTAACCGTATTAAGCTTATATCAAGGGGCGATGTTGATGCGTTTCGTGCGTTCTTCCGTAACCGAAGAAATTCACCAAGAGTACGTTAAAACTGCCTTAGCGAAGGGACTAACTAATTTTTCTATCCTCACTAAGCATATAGTTCGCAACGCTTTAATCCCCGTTGTCACCCTGATTGCTCTCGATATTCCCTCAATTTTTACTGGAGCTTTAGTCACAGAACAAGTGTTTCGTGTGCCGGGTATCGGTGCTTTATTGATCGATTCTATTTCCCGCAGTGATACCCCCGTAGTGATGGCGATTACCTTTATCTATGGGATTTTAATTGTTATCTTTAACTTAATTGCCGATTTAACCTATAGTTGGCTCGATCCGCGAGTCAGATATTAACTATGAACATCACCAAATCCTTACACACGGGGATTTTAGTCACCGATCTAGAAAAAGCTGTTAACTTTTACGAAAATGTTCTAGGATTGAATAGAATCGATCGCCCTTTTGCCTACGATGGGGTTTGGTATCAAGTGGGAGATTATCAAATTCATTTAATTGTCGATAGCAATTACCAAAACTACCGTCCCAATCCCCAAAAATGGGGACGCAATCCTCATCTTGCCTTCGCTATTGATGACGTGACGGCCATGGGTAAGTATCTAGAAAGTCAAGGTTATACAATTCAAATGAGTGCCTCGGGTAGAAAGGCCTTATTTGTCAGTGATCCCGATGGTAATATCCTAGAAATGAGCCAAATTTAGCCTGAAAAATTCCCCAATATGTTAGACCAATTACAGACTAAACTCTATCACCTTGAACAATACGCCGATCGCTTAGTGACTTCCCAACTAACTCACCTTAGTTTTGTCAGTATTGCCGTGATTTTTCTAGCCGGTTTACTCACCAGTCTTACCCCCTGTATGCTGTCGATGTTGCCGATTACCGTCGCTTATATCGGGGGTTACGAAAATAAAGGTCGTTTAGCGGCTTTTTGGCAGTCCACATGGTTTTCCCTGGGATTAGCCACCACCTTAGCGGGATTGGGACTAATTGCCGCTACTTTAGGAAAAGTCTATGGACAGGTGGGGATCGGTTTACCAATTATCGTCAGTGCGATCGCTATTTTGATGGGGTTAAACCTCTTGGAATTATTACCCCTGCGCTTCCCTTCCCTTGGTGCTACGGATTGGATTACCGGCGATTTTCCCCCGATTTTGCGGTCCTATCTTCTCGGTTTAACATTTGGTTTAATCGCCTCTCCCTGTAGTACACCTGTTCTAGCAACGTTATTGGCATGGGTGGCAAATACGGGAGATTTAAGCTTAGGAGGGGGATTATTGTTATCCTACACTGCCGGCTATGTTTTACCCCTAATTATCGTCGGTTCTTTTACTGCTTCGCTGAAAAGCTTTCTTTCCCTACGTCAATGGTCCGGGTGGATTAATCCTGTCAGTGGGGTTTTATTAATCGGTTTTGGAGTTTTTTCTTTATTATCCCGTCTGCTGTGATGGTGGAGAGTTATCATAGATAATTGGCTAGAATTGCAAAACTTTTAACTATGACTATATCGGAAACTTCCTCAAATTTAAAGAATACACCGGCCCGATGGGGACGTAAATTTATCCAGACAATTGCCGATCTGCGATTGGCAATTATTCTTTTACTTTTAATCGCTATTTTTAGCATTTCTGGGACAGTAATCGAACAGGGACAATCCCTATCTTTTTACCAAGCTAATTATCCTGAGAAACCCGCTTTATTTGGCTTTCTGACTTGGAAAGTTTTATTACTATTGGGATTAAATCATGTTTATAGCACTTGGTGGTATCTATCCTTATTAATTCTCTTCGGTTCCAGTTTAACCGCTTGCACCTTCCGACGACAATTACCCGCTTTAAAGGCGGCCAGAAACTGGCAATTTTATCAACAATCTCGCCAATTTCAAAAACTAGCTTTAAGTGCTGAATTAGAAACTGGTTCTCTAGAATCTTTAACCCCCTTATTAGAAAAAAAAGGCTACAAAGTTTTTCTAGAAAATAACAGTCTTTATGCGCGTAAAGGTCTGATTGGTAAAATCGGTCCGATTATCGTTCATGCAGCCATGTTAATTATTTTAGCAGGAGCGATTTGGGGAGCTTTAACCGGGTTTTTCGCTCAAGAAATGGTAGCTAGTGGCGATAGTTTTCAGGTTAAAAATATTATTGAAGCTGGACCCTTATCTAAAAATTCTCTCCCTAAGGATTGGGGGATTAAAGTTAATCGTTTTTGGATTGATTATAGTCCTAAAGGTGACGTAGAACAATTTTATTCTGATTTGTCGGTGATTGATAATCAAGGAGAGGAGATCGATCGCAAAACTATTCAAGTTAATCAACCTTTGCACCATAAAGGTGTGACTTTTTATCAAACCAGTTGGGGAATTGCTGGGGTAAAAGTACAGGTGAATAATAGTCCGATCCTACAGCTACCGATGGCTAGTTTAGACACCAAAGGTAATGGACAAATCTGGGGAACTTGGATTCCGACTAAAACCGATCTTAGTGAGGGAGTTTCTCTTTTAACCAGAGATCTACAAGGTACGGTAATTGTCTATGATGCTAAGGGAGATTTAACCTCTGCTGTACGAGAAGGAATGACGATTCCTATCAATGGAGTTAATCTAAAAATAGTCGAATTAGTGGGCAGTACAGGGTTACAAATTAAGGCAGATCCGGGAGTGCCTATTGTCTATTTAGGTTTTGCTTTATTGATGATGGGAGTGGTAATGAGTTACTTTTCCCATTCCCAAATTTGGGCTTTACAATCGGGCGATCGCTTTTATATTGGTGGTAAAACTAATCGCGCTCAAGTCAGTTTTGAACGGGAAATAATTGATACCATCGAAATGTTAAAGTTAAAGTAGAATTGACGTTAATTTGGTGTCGTTTCCCGATCAGTAGGTAGGTGTTAAAAATTTTCTGATCCCCCCACCTATCGGCACCCCCCTTATCAAGGGGGGCAGGGGGGATCAGAGGCAAAATCTATCTTATATTTAATTAGAATCACTTACTTAAAAAGTTCTGTTTATCTATCTTTTTCCTTTTGCCTACCCTAACCAAGAACTTAATTTTGTTCAATCACTTATATGCCAGAATTGCCAGAAGTAGAAACGGTGCGTCGCGGGTTAAATCAAGTTACCCAGGGCAAAAAAATTATCGGTGGGGAAGTATTATTACAGCGTACCCTAGCCTACCCTAATTGCGAGGCAACTTTTCTGCAAGGAATTACTCAGACTACGATTACCAATTGGCAGCGCCGAGGCAAATATCTCCTCGCCAATTTAGATAATGGTAGCAGTATCGGGGTTCATCTGCGTATGACCGGACAATTGCTCTGGGTAAAAGATACCACTCCCCTGCCAATTCATACGCGCTTACGCTTCTTTTTTGCCAATCAGCAAGAATTGCGCTTCGTCGATACCCGCACTTTCGGGAAAATTTGGTGGATTGCCGCCGATAAAACCCCAGAAAGCGTGATTACCGGTCTCAAAAAACTGGGACTGGAACCCTTCGATCGCAATTTTACCCCCGATTACCTCTATAGTCACTGTCAAAAAAGTCGTCGTCCGATTAAAACTTTTCTCCTCGATCAAAATGTAGTCGCGGGAATTGGCAATATCTACGCGGATGAAGTTCTTTTTAAAAGTGGTATCCATCCCCAAACTGCCGCTAATCTCTTAAAAATTGAGCAAATAGACTTATTGACAAAAAACATTATTTCTGTATTGGAAACAGCGATCGCTGAAGGCGGCACCAGTTTTAGCGATTTTCTCCACGTTACGGGAGTTAATGGCAATTATGGCTCGATGGCCTGGGTTTATGGTCGTACTGGCGAAAATTGTCGCCTTTGCGGTGCAACTATTGCCAGAATTAAATTAAGTGGACGCTCCTCTCATTTTTGTCCCCAATGTCAAGTCTCAACAGTAATCAGTAAACAGTTGTAAGCTGATAGCTAGATGGTCAGGTCACGGAAATCGATGCAAAGTTCACTGAAAAGGATTATCATCGGTGCGAGTTTTTTTCTCGCTACGGTAGTCGGGGCAACTATCGGTTATATGGCCTACGGTTGGAGTTTTCTAGATGCCGTTTATATGGTGATTATCACCATATTTGGGGTAGGTTTCGGGGAAGTTAAACCGATTAACACTCCCAGTCTGAGAGCTTTTACCATGTTAGTTATCATCTGTGGGACTACCTCGGCCGTTTATGTGGTGGGAGGTTTTTTTCAGATGCTCACCGAGGGAGAAATTAACAAAGCTTTTAGCGATCGCCGGATGAATAAAGAGATGGAATGCTTAGAAAATCACGTCATAATCTGCGGTTTTGGGCGCATAGGACGCATTCTAACGACTAAATTGGCAAAAACAGCCCAATCCTTTATTATCGTCGATAATAACCCCGATCGCATTCGATTAGCTCAGGAAAAAGGTTACATAACTCTTAATGGTAACGCCACCGATGAAAGTATTCTCCAAAAAGCCGGTATCGACAAAGCGCGAGTTTTAGCGACGGTGTTGCCCGATGATGCCTTAAATGTCTTTATCACTTTAACCGCAAGAGAACTCAGTCCGCAACTATACATCATCGCCAGGGGAGAATATCCCAGCACCGAGAAAAAATTAAAACTAGCCGGAGCCGATCAAGTGGTTTTACCTGCTACCATTGGAGCAGAGAGAATGGCTCATTTAATCACCCATCCAGCCGCGATTGATTTTTTACAGGAAGATGAAGGTAGGCGCAATCTTAACGAATTATTAGCCGATATCGACCTACAATTTGAAGAATACTCAATTTTAAGCAATTCTCCTTTTTTGGGACAACCCATCAGTCAGATGGAAGTGCGGGGACAGGGTGCTTTTATTATCGTTGCTATCCGTCAATTTGATGGTGGTGTCATCGCCCATCCCGACAATTCCACTATTCTACAGCAAGGCGATACGGTCATTTTATTAGGTCATCGGGGCGATGTTCCTAATTTTGCCCGTCGTTATGCTCTGCGTCGAGAAATGCGCTATCGTGGGTCTTCTTGGTAGGATATTTACCTACAAAAAAGTTGAGCTTTTCTGGAATTAATTTCGCTGCCGATGGAGATAAGACTAACTCACTAATTATCTCTAGGGACAGCTATGAAATTAACCTATCGCGGCATTGTTTACGACAAAAACCCCACTGCCACCGTTGTTTCCAGTCCGATGATTTTAGGCTATCGTGGTGTTCCCTATTTAAAAAACCTTGGTGTCGTTCAAACTATTCAGAAACAGGTAGCCGTTACGTATCGCGGTCAAGCCTATCATATCATGCAATCTCTAGCTTCTTTGCCCACGGAAAGACCCTCTTTAAGTTTTTAACTTCTAGTTCTTTTTTCAATCAATCTCTTTTAAAGATTGTCAATTAATGATTTTATCAATTACCTTAAACGGGTTGTATCTCCCCTCTTGCTCCCTCGCTCCAAGGCGGATTTTTTACTTGTTTTGCCAACAAGAAATAAGTACCTAAGCAAAATTAATTACACATATTTTTCCCTTCCGCAGTTCCGCAGTTCCAGCGTTCCCCCGAAAGGGGGTGTGAATTTAATTTTGTCGAACTGCTGATAGTTATCAGTTTTTTGTAGAATAGGGAGATTGAGAAAACGAATACCTGCCCCTATGACAAGATTCCCTTTGACTGGTCGCTATTCTGGTTTATGCGTCTTGCTCACTTTATTCTGGTTAAGCGGTCAATCTTTACCGGTGCGAGCAGAAAAAATCTATAGTCCCGTCCCCCTCATCCTCAACAAAGAAATTAACGATACTCTCACCGACAAGGATATTCCCACGGGGGAGGGGGGGTTTGCTAGGGATTATACGGTAGATTTGGAAAAGGACGATCAGGTGGCCATCGATCTCAAATCGGAAAACTTTGATGGAGTTTTAATTCTCCTGGCCGACGATGGTTCCACTGTAGCGGAAAATGATGATGGTCCCGATGGTGGCACTAATGCTCTCCTCTTTGCACGGATTACCGAGTCGGGTAAATATATTATTCGGGTGAGAGCTTTCGGAGAAACCGGTGGGGGAAAATTTACCCTGAAATTAACCCGTTTACGGGCCGTGGAGGGCAAAAATTAGCTAATTATTGTCAAAAAAACCAAGAATAGAGCCTCTGTCCACTCCACCACCGCACCGTAGGTATCGCCAGTGTGACCGCGAAGACGACGATATAACCAGTAACCAGTAAGCAGAGCGAGGGCGATTCCAGCACTAATGGCGATTATTCCCCACCTTAGACCACCAAATAGGGCGATTAACCCCCAAATTACTCCCCCACAGTCCCAAGGCAGACAAAAAGCCACTTTATGAAAGGCTCCCTTACCGGTGGGTTTGAGGTAGGGATAAAGAGCGATCGCCATTACTTGCCCCCAACGTCCCCAAATTGGCGCTAAAATTAGAGCTAAGGCTCGATTATCGCTTAAATCCGTCAAAGCGGCGATTTTTAGCAGCAAAACCATGGTCACGGCCATGACTCCAAAGGCCCCGGTAACACTATCGGCCATGACCGCTAAACGACGCTGGGGGTCGGTGACAGCTAAACCATCGGCCGTGTCACTAACTCCATCAAGGTGTAGTCCTCCCGTTAGATAAACCCAAACCCCCACAAGGATAACCGCACGAGTTAGGAGTGGCATTCCCAGACCAGCTAGAGTTATATCGAGCAAAACTAAAATTAAACCCAAAAATAAGCCCACTAAGGGAATCCATCGGGCAATTCTACCAAAATTAGGCCAAGCAATCGGAATGGGAATAATCGTGTAAAAAGCGATCGCACCTAAAAATGAGCGAATTTCTTGACAAATGAAGTTAAATATGGTAGTCAATCCCCCCAAAATTAGATTCCGGTATGGCATCTTTTCTCATAAAGATGAAGTATAACTTAATTTTGTATCGGCCACCCTGTGGGATTTTCAAAACATCTGAGAACGCCTATAATGATTTAATTCGGCATAACACGGTTACTTGTAATTTTATAGGAAAAGTTTCTTGCGATCGCTCTATAGGAGAGTAATATGCGGAAAGATTTCTTAAAAAAATGTGTATTTAGCGTGATATGTCGAAAGTTTCCGTATAATCCATAGTTAGGCCAAACAGTGAAGTCCGTCAAGGTTGCCTGTTTCAATTAGAGATTAGGTGATCGCAAAATGGTTCGCTTCCTTGTTCAGTCCACAGGGGTTATTCGCGATCATGGAAATTAAGAATAGTTAAGTGATCGGGCATAACACACCATTGGAGCGGACAATAATGAACTACCCCGCCGCAAGCGGACGGGGTATCAGAATCAAAATAGACTCAATTGTAGATTTTGGTGTAGCTGCAGGTATTCTTTATCTTGTTCTTTTACATATCTCGCTATCATACCTTCATCCCCATGCTTTCCTACCGTACTTGCGTAATATCCATCACTCCAAAACTCTCCTCCCCACAACTGCTTTTTCACTTGAGGACACTTTTTGAAAATTTCTCTCGCCGTTATACTTTTAATCATTGTCACTATCCTTGTCACACTATAGGTCGGTACTGATTGCACCAGAAAATGCACATGATCTTTATCCACTCCAATTTCTACAAACTTTATCTCGTATCGTTTTTCCATCTCTAGACAGACTTCTTTCAACAAGCTATCTACCTGTTCGTCGAAAACGGCTTTACGATATTTGGCTGGGAACACTAAATGATATAGCAAAACACTTACATTATGGCTCTTATGGATGTATTCACTCATTTTTCTATTGTACGCCGCGAGCGGCGGGGAATTAGACCCGAAGAGATTAATGGGTTTTTGTTGGGGGGGAAATACGATCATTTACCGCTCAATTAAACCTTTGGGTAAACACGAGGTATTCGTTTTTTAGGTAAGTTTCAGCAATTTTAAAGATCACAGAAGGAGTTAAATATGTCAGCAGAGAATATTCCTATTCAAATACAAGATAGAGATAATGTACTTGTGGCTGATGAAGGCATAGAATGGCGTTATGGAAAACGCCCTGATTATTCAGGAACGAATAAAACATTAAGGGCGCAAAGCGAAAAACACCATCCAACTGGCTCATTAGAAGCTATTGCACAAAATTTAGTAAGAACATTTGAAATGGAAGCCACTTATAAGCTAAATCCAAATCAATGGACATCGGTGGATATACATCAATTTAGAATGCGTACTAACCACGGTCCGGAATATACGGTACAAGACATTATAGAACGCGGAACTTATAATTTATTTTTAGGCGAAACACCGGTTTATAGTTCAAAAGCAGAAGATTTTGAATCAGGTGCAGCAAGTTTTATGAATGCTTTTAAAACTGGCTTTGTTTGGGAAGTTATTGAAGCTTATAGCGGTCCGCCAAGAGTTATTTTTAAATGGAGGCATTGGGGAACACATCAAGGAGAATTTAAAGGTCACGCGCCTACCAACAAACTAATTGAGGTATATGGCATTACAATTGCTGATGTAAATGCAGATTTAAAACTGACTTATGTCGAACATTTTTTTGATAATAGCCAATTTTTAGAAAAATTGGTTTCTGGCGGAAAGTGTCCAATGCACGGTTAGGAGAGGATAACTAAGTGCGGTGGCGAAGGCACTACGTGGCAGTACGCTGATCCTGTCGGTTGGGTTGACAGACATTGACATCTGGTAAGTTTAGCGATGGAATTAGATATTTATAACCCTGAACGAGACAGTCACGTACATTACTGTTCATCAGAGCTTTTGTGCGGTGAAGACGCTCCTCCGTGAGATCAGGTCTATTCTTCAAAACATTCCGAATCCACTCATCATGAATTTCATCGAAAATTTGGGTCTGAAACCCCGTCGTTCTACGACGGCTTTACTGTTAAATATGAGCATCGTTTACGAAATATATGCTAAAATGTGAGGTATGGAAAAAGCCTACTCGTTTCGATTTTACCCCACACCAACACAAGAGTCGCTATTGCGGCGCACATTGGGCTGTGTAAGATTGGTTTACAATAAAGCTCTCCATGTCAGAACACAAGCATGGTACGAAAAGCAAGAAAGAGTAGGCTACGCTCAAACTTCTTCAATGTTGACCGACTGGAAAAAGCAAGAAGAATTACACTTTCTCAACGAGGTAAGCTGTGTACCCTTACAACAAGGGTTAAGACACCTACAAACAGCTTTTACTAACTTCTTTGCTGGTCGGACTAAGTATCCTAACTTTAAGAAAAAACATCAAGGAGGAAGTGCCGAATTTACTAAATCTGCTTTTAAGTTCAAAGACAAACAAATCTATTTAGCCAAATGCACAGAACCTTTACCTATTCGATGGTCAAGACAAATACCAGACGGATGCGAACCAAGTACAGTAACAGTCAGATTACATCCTTCTGGACGTTGGCATATCTCAATTAGATTTGATGACCCAACGATTAAGCCTTTACCAGTAACAGATAAAGCCATCGGAATTGACTTAGGAATTAGTAGCCTCGTGATTACCAGCGATGGCGATAAAGTATCTAATCCTAAGCATTTTAAGAAACATTATCGGAGACTGCGAAAGGCCCAAAAAAGCCTTTCTAGAAAACAGAAAGGGTCAAAAAATCGGGGAAAAGCAAGAATCAAAGTAGCCAGGATTCACGTTCAAATTACTGATAGCAGAAAAGACCATTTACATAAGCTAACCACTCAATTAGTTCGTGAAAACCAAACGATTGTGGTTGAGAATTTAGCCGTCAAGAATATGGTCAAAAACCCCAAGTTATCTCAGGCAATATCTGATGTAAGCTGGGGAGAAATCACTCGTCAATTAGCCTATAAATGCCGTTGGTATGGGAGAAACTACATCGAAATAGATAGATGGTTTTCTAGCTCTAAAAGGTGTAGTAATTGTGGGTATATTGCTGAGAAAATGCCGTTAAATATTCGAGAATGGGACTGTCCAGACTGTGGGACTCACCATGACCGAGATATTAACGCCAGTAAAAACATTTTGGCCGCAGGGCTTGCGGTGTCAGTCTGTAGAGCGACCATAAGACCAGAACAGAGTAAATCTGTTAAGGCAGGTGCGAAAAATCCTTCGGGAAAGAAGCAGAAACCTAAATCGTGAGGTTTGGGAATCGCCGTCCGTTTTACGGCGGTGAGGATGTCAAACTGTTGATTGAACTCTTGTCCAGAGTTACTACGGCCTAGTGTACCCCACATACGAAATAAATCCAACAAACGCAACAAACGAAAAATATGTTTTTGTCACAACTTGCTCACCAGTTCGGAATCAAGTGTGATGGCGAAGACACTGGGTACCAGTACGCTGATCTTGTCGGTTGGGTTGGCGGCTGTTACCCAACACCCTCAAAACCAAGATTAAATGCAGTAGGATAGACGTTGGATAGATTTTCTAGATGGCGTTGTCAAATTCAAAGATGATCCGAATCAGCACCGGAACTGAAATTACTTTGACTTGCCCTGGGCCAACTTGCCCTGAGCCGAGTCGAAGGGGTCGAAGGGGTCGAAGGGTAGCAAGGATTGCATTGCATCTTTCCCATTCTGATCTGACAACGCCCACTCTCTTATATTTTAAACACCATTTAGTATCGTATCTTGATTCAGCAAGGACGAAAGTCTTTTCAGGACTCGTAGCGTCGATAAAGCCGCTGCACCTTGTCAGAGAAACGCTTGCGGACTTTTTCCGGGGAGATCAGCAGGCAATCTTCCCCGTAGGGGAGAATCTCGCGGAAAAACCAGAAGCTACTCGTTACCTGTCGGGTAATCTGCCGGACAGGGGGATCGTTCGAGATCAATTCGTTGGCGATATCGATAGCGGTTTTAGTCCGGTAGGATCGAGCTAATCCATCGAACAGGTGAAACTCGGCCGACAGACTATCAAGCTGATTGCGCCATTTGCCCCTAGGGATCGGGGTAATTAAGGAATCGCTGGGGATTCGATCGATCCGTAAACTCCAATTATGGTTTAGTTCGGAAATATCTTGATTTCCCTCGGTTTCCTCGCACCAACAATCGAGATATAAGCGATCCTCGTGACGATTGATAGCGGCATGGTAAAGATGAAATTCCCAGATTCGATCGCCGGCATCCTGATAGGATAACTGAAAGGGTTGTTGTCGGAGAATGCAGCGATCAAGTTCCAGTCGCCATGGTGGGGGAGGATTATCGAGGTGGCGTTCTAGCTCTTTGCGTAAGGGGTCTGACAGTTCGCTCCGTTCTAATAGTAGTTTAGTTAGTTCTAGGGCGATGGGGATTTGTCCAGCATCGATGAGAAAATCGATCGCCTGTTGGAGCATCTGCAAGCGATCGGGCTTCCAGTCGTGATTAGGAGCGATTTTAAGCTTATTACGGGCAATTTCCTTGATTAACTTCGATATATTCGGTTTATCTCCCCATAATAGCCCGAATTCACTGGCAAGGATTTCTAGGGCCTGTTTTTCTTTTTCACTGACCGATAAAGTGATCGATTGTCCTATCCGGCTCATAGTTTATAAATATACGGACACTTTTTCTGTTAAGGTACTTTTTTATCCCTATTATCGTGGTTATTATGGAAGATAGCAAGGAGTTACGGACAGAAATTTATGGTAAATTATCAAGTAACGCTCAGGCCGGTCTATTCCTGTCCCGCAGACGAAATCCCAGACGGGATCAAGGTTCCCCAAGGATGGCGGTTATCGTGGCATCAGGTGGAGACGTGGAAAGCACTAAATGATCCCGAGATCGATGTGATTTTCAATACGGCCATGACGGGGGACGGGAAAAGTCTAGCGGCCTACCTGCGAACTTTACAAGGATATTTCCCGATTATGGGACTCTACCCAACCAACGAACTGGCGCGGGATCAGCGGGGTCAGATCGAGGCATATATTCAACGATTTCAACCAACGGATCAACCTCGGGTCAATCTTTTAACCGGGCCCGAGTTGGAATTGTACGCCGAACGGGATGGGAAAACGAAAGCGATCGCTCTAGAGACTCGATCAAAACAGTCGGAAATTCTCTTAACTAACCCCGATATTTTCCATTATTTGCATCGGGGGGCCTATTTAACCCCCTACGATAATCCCGATCAGCTATGGAACCGGATCGATAAACATTTCGATCTCTTCCTATTCGATGAATTTCACGTTTTCGGCACGCCACAGGTCGCCAGCATAATCAATACCATGCTTCTAATCCGACGGGCCAATCGTGGGAAACGATACCTGTTTCTGTCCGCGACTCCCGACGAGGGTTTACTAAAACGATTGGATAAAGCGGGGTTTCGCTATCGATCGATCGACCCGGTAAGAGAAGGAAAATACCAGTTTCCCGATACCCCAGAAGAGGCCAATTCCCTCGCTCAACGGGGATGGCGACAAGTAACCTCGGAAATCGAGCTATCTTTTATTCCCTTACCGTCGAGTTTTCAAACTTCGGAAAATTGGTTGAAGGAAAATAAAGAGCGAATTTTAGACTATTTTAAGCGATACCCCGGCAGCAAGGGCGCGATTATTCTCAATTCGATCGCTTCGGTTAAACGTCTGCTGCCGATTTTCCGAGAATTATTGGCAACTATCGGTTTAACAGTGGGGGAAAATACGGGTCTTTCGGGAACGCGGGAGAAGTTGGCATCGTTAAATCGTGATCTGGTGATCGGAACGAGTACCATCGATGTGGGGGTGGACTTCAAGATTAATTTCCTCATTTTCGAGTCGTCGGATGCGGGAAATTTTATTCAACGTTTCGGCCGTTTAGGCCGTCACAGCGGTTACGATCGAAAGGGAACGGCGGTAAAATTTGCTAACTTCACCGCGATCGCTCTGGTTCCGAAATTTTTCCTAGAACGGTTATTCGAGAAGAAAGACGCACCGTTACAAGTTGGGGAACGGTATGACCGAATTCAGCTACAGGAGGCGATCAAGAGTAACTACCGTCATATCAATAATTTCGAGGGTTATTACCAACGTTGGGGAGCGGTACAATCATTTCAACTCTGGTGGAATTTAGGGAGTCCGAAGATCAAATCCCAATACGGGGAAAGTCGCCAGAAGTTTCAACAGGAATGCGAGGAGGTTTTCGATACCAGTTTAAAACGGGTCGCCGGTCGGGTGAAAGGATGGGCCGACGAATGGAAGGAGTTATCGGGGAAAAGCGGTAATCCGATTTTCGAGGATGCGTCTAGTTTTCGCGGGTCGAGTCCGTTATTATGCGGGTTATACGATTCGACGGAACTGGAGGAAGGCGATCGCTTTAAAACCTACGATTTACCCAGTATTCTCGGTAATCTAGAGGTGGAGGTGTGGAGAAAAGGCGAGTTTAAGCGTCAGATCGAGGCCACGGAAACACCGATCGCACGCAGACGTTTCGATTATTGTCTCGCGTTTCTGAATTTAAAGGGGTATCGAGAGGAACGGTTAAACTGGCGCTTTACCTACGACGGCGATTTAGGCGAGATCGCCACCGCGTGGAAAGTGCAGGTTTTGACGGGAATCGGTGTTTGGCAACCGGATAATCCTTGGCTCGATCGAATTAGTCGGGAGTTACGGGATCTGGCTCTGGTTAGCTTCGTTCTTGCCTATCCCGTCGCTGCGGTTCGCCAACGCTTACAATTACCGATGCACTTCGGTATTTATCCGATTAGTGACGAGAGTAGTCTTCATTCTCCGGTGTCTCCCTATTCTATAGCGATCGGTCAATCGGCTTTGTTGTTGGATACTCTCGCTCATCGGTTCAAAGGTAAAGGGGGTGAGGTGTGGATCTGTTGAGTGTGCTTGAGGTCACTAAACAACACTTATCGGGAGATCGATAACCATGAATAATCCTAATGCTCGTTCCCAGAAGGAACCGCTAGACTTGATCGCGATCCCTAAAAAACGAACGTATATCAGCAATCTCGACCCAGAAGAGCGCGAATTGCTCGAACTGTACGAACAGGGGGGATAGGTATCCAAGTTGACCCCTGAACGAGTTAAGGAATTGCAGTCTTACGTTGAAGTAACTTGGGAAGAGCGCAAAAGAGACATTAGGCGTGAGGATGAGCTATGAATCCCTAAGTAGGGATTATCGGGACAAAAAAGAAAAGCGCACGCGAATACGACTATAGAACATAGTTTCAATCCCTGATAGGGGTTCGGAATCGACAGTGTGCCTTGTCCCATGATTACTATAACAGATAGTTTATTTACCGTCTATGTTCTATAATCGTAAGGCACTTGACTTTTGGTCGTTCTCAAAGTATCGTAAAGAAGGTGAAATTCTGATCACTATTTAGAAAAGCGTTCGGGAATACGAGTATAGGACTACTTCCTTGCCCTCCTTACATGATAGCTAAGGACTGGTGGGTATTGTTTATCTGTTCTCAAATCTTAAAAGCGTTTTAACTGCGATTTAGTGACAGAGTTTCACTTCCAAAATTCACCAAGGAGGATTAATGTCCCTGAATAAAACTCAACAGCCTCAAGGCAAACAACTTGAGCTACCTTTATTTCAGAATAAGCCTTGCGTTAAGGAGAAAAAGGAAACTCGGACTCCAAAGATAACCGTATCTTCCGATGCTCTCCAAACTAATATTTTACCTTTCATGGACATGAAGAAGAAGCTTCGTAGTCCGAAGGTAAAGGAGGCATTTGAAAAGCTAGAGTGTGATTTCCGAACTATTCAAGGCTTTGCCAAGGCTGAGGTTGTTCAATCATCCGAAGTGCGCTCATATATCAAGTGGCTTGGAAAGCTTCTCGTCATTGAATAAAACTTCAACCGTCTGAGATTGACACAGCGACTAGGGACTTTAACAACAAATCGAAAATAGTTGATGAAGTCCCTTTTTTTAATAAGAGTTAAAAAGAGATGAGGGAGTCAAAGTGTACGGACACTTTTTCTGGGATTTAGTTGCTCTTTGCTTCCTCCGCGTTTGATAATAGACATAGACAGACGCTACGGACATCGATCGATATATCCATCGGATTCTCGCCATTTTTTTGATAGAGGCTAAATATGAATAGGCTAGTAGAAAAAATTACGGCTATTGTCGAAAAACTACCGAATTTAAAACTATTAATTCTCTTCGGTTCTAGAGCGCGTGGAGAGCATAAACCTGATAGCGATTGGGATTTCGCTGTTTTATACGAGGAAAGAAGTGATCGCAAGGATATTTCGAGTCTGTTGAAAATTTATACACTACTCGAACAAGCTTTAGAGATTCCCGATGACAAAATTGATGTGGTTGATTTAAAAGAATGTTCGTCGATCCTCGCTCATTATGTCGCACGGGATGGTCAACTTCTATACGAACGGGAAACGGGACTATTCGAGGGATTTAAAGAAAAATTTCTCATGAATCCTGAAGAATCGAAAGCGTTATACCGTCAATTACGGAATAATCTAGAGATTTCTCTACGAGAAAAAGGAGTGTAAATGCTATTCAACCTCTGATCGCAATAGACGAATTAAACCTCATGAATCAATACCTCTCCGAACTTAGCGAGTACGGTTCGATCACTTTAGAGGATTATCGTACATTGAGAGAACGTCAATTAGCCATAGAAAGGTTAATTCAGCTTATCGTTCAAACTGGCATCGATATCAATTACCAGATTTTAAAATGTTTAGATATCGAATCTCCAAATAATGCTCGCGACGCATTATTTCAAATCGTAGAACTGGGAATCTTAGAAGAACACCTAGCCGTTCAACTGGCCGAGTCTATTAAATTAAGGAACTTACTCGTACACCTGTACAAGAAAATTGATCCTGATATCATTCATTCCTCGATCGCTAATATTTTAAGAGATTATCCCCGCTACCAACGCTCGATCGTTCAATATCTAGATTCTTGGGAGGCAGAAAATGGTTAAAAATACGAAAGAATTGAAAATTATCGATACAGTCAATAGAATAACCACGACTGTGGAAAAAATACCGAATTTAAAACTATTAATTCTCTTCGGTTCCAGAGCGCGTGGAGAGCATAGACTTGATAGCGATTGGGATTTGGCAATTTCATACGATGAAACAAACAGACAAACAGGTATTAAGGAAATCAGTAATGATTACTTAACTTCTCTCTCTATCTTGAGTGAATTGTTTGAGATAAACCGTGATTTGATCGATCTAATTGAACTCGATCGCTGTTCTCCATTAATGAAGTATCAAGTCGCACGAGATGGAAAACTTATTTATGAAAAAAATACGGGAGACTTTTTAAAATTTCGTGTACGCGCTTGGAAAGAGTACGCCGATACCGCTAAATTCCGAAAGATTCAAAAAGACAGTATCGATCTTTGGCTCAAACAATGGGGGGTTTAAACGATGGAAAGAGAGATAGTCACCGTTAGAATTCGTTTAATGATCAAATATCTTAATCGATTACGGGGGAGCGAAATCATCAGGAATGCGAAATCGTTTAGTGCATCAATAGGAGGCGATCGATAATGAACTTGTTTTTAAGGCGATTCCGATCGCTTTATCTCAATTTCCGCTTTATCTCAAACAAATTACCGACTATTTAGACTCTCTAGAGGTGAAAGATGCCTAAAAAACAAAAAAAATTAGAGGAAACGGGACAGTTAAATCTATTCGATAACACTACAGAAATTGACGATGAAGATCTGGATTTTGAGTTCGAGGATATTGATTTAGAATCTCTTGTTTCCGAAGATTTGGGGATTACTGAATCAGTAAGCGATCGCCGAGTCGAAACTGTTCGCCAACTGCTAACCCTAAAACTCCTACGGGAGGCGATTCGAGCGGAAAACCCCGACGATCGAGTTATGGCAGATTTTGCCGAAATGGTATTACCCAATTTACTCCGATTAGCGATCGGTGTCACGGCAAAAGGAGGAAATTTCTTCGAGGAAATCGATCGCCGTCGGGAATTAGAGGGAAAAAGCAGAGTTCGACGGGATAATGCAGGAGATCAATCTCTCAATACTCATTTACTTAATGGATTATTTCCCGCTAATCTCATCGAAAAACGACTAGAAAAACTCAATACTACCGTTCGACGGGTAGTAAAGGAATGCGAGCGCAGGTTGGCGATCGCTGGGTTTATTCTCCACGATTTCGAGAAATTCCGCTACTCGCTTTTTCCCGGGATGCCGGCGAAATATATCGAGATTAACGAGGACTTCGATCGAGATATCCGCAAACTATCACGAGAGGAACATCGAGAGATTTTTCAAGTATTGGTTCCCGAATTAGGATTAGATCGTTTCTTATTTTCCGATCAACCAGAAAAATGGACTGAATATCTTGATGATTTGATATATATCGCTAAAAATGCCCAGCGTCGGAACGATACCGATCGAAATACCTCGGAAGATGGGTTAAATACTCGCTTAAACAATAGCACTCTCGAAAGTTTAACCGATCTTGCCTGTCTAGCCGATCGCCTCGCATCCATTATTAAACACCCCCACGATGCGGAAAAAGCCTCGTTACAAGACCTTTTATACAGTCTCAGCGATGGGGAACTAAAATTCACTTACCACAGCATCGCCGAAAACCGCGGGGTACTGACGAACGTACTTAATAACGCGGTGATGGAAGCACATCAAGAACTAGACTATCAGCCTTTACTTTACTTGCCTACGGGAGTTGTCTATATCGCCCCCAAAAACGCGCCAGAAGTGTCCCTAGAAACCTTACCGAATCGAGTGGTGGACACCATTAAATCCCTCTGTAGCGGTGAATTACAGCGTAAACAAACGGGATTCGGCCGAGATGGCAAGGGGATGAAATACGCAGATTACTACAGCCAATTTTTCGACGATGCCGGGTTAATGCGCGCTGCCCTCAACGCCACCCTTCGCATCCTCGGTGATAATAAAGCGTCCGTGGCCGGAAGTCGCGGCGAAAACCTGATTAAATTTCAACAACAGGGCGTTTTACCGACGGATTACGATTTTCATTGTGAAGATGATATCCGGATTGATCGCCTAGCGGAATTCGGGGACGTGGTGACGCGGAAAATCTGGGGCGATCGCCTGGAAAAAATCGAACAGGCGCGAAAATTGCAGAAAAACTTACCCGCACCGCCGGATTTAGATTTAATTAGCGAGATCGCGCATTATTGGAATCTAGAAAATTATCTGCCACAAATCCGAGCGATCAAGTGTATTAATGAATCTTTAAAAAAACTCAAACTGAAAGGCAATACGGGAGGGGTTCCCTACGAATGGTATTATCTAGCGGCGCGATACCTGAAACAGCATCCCGGAATCGAGGATATTAGACCGGTTGCAGAAGATTTAATCGCTTTTCTCGCCCCAAAAATTGCCGCCATAGTTGCGGGATATAACTTATCCGATGGTTGGGAGGATTTGCGACAGTGGGTTAATCAAATGGTGCAGTTACCCGGTCGGGAATCGGCCAACTCGATCGAAACCTTCCAGAAAGAATTAAACCACTACAACGCCGCTAAAAAACAAGGTCGCGGCCGTCAACTTCTCTGTTCGATCTCCCATTCTCCCTATAGTGTCAGCGAACAGATGGAATCGGCGGTTCTTTTCACTCCCCAAGTCTATACTAATAAACAAATGCTGGCAGGCTCGAACGCCAAACGAAATATTTCCAGTATCGCGGGAACGGAAATGATGTTGCGTCAGATTCTTATGAATCAAACCCAAGCGGTAGGAAAACGTTTCGAGGAGGGCAAATATCGCTATCTGTACTTTTACCCCACCTATTATTTTACTCCCGAAACCAATAGTTTTTTACAAAAAGCCTACGCTAACATTGCTCAAACTCGTTTTGATAGCTCGATAAAGTTGCACTTTGTTGATAAGAATCTGGTCGCTAACTTCGATCAAACCCGTTATCAGAGTGTCGATAGTTTCCTGATCGATGAAAAATTAAGGCAGAAAAAGGAAAGAATTAACGAGGAGGAAGATGGCAAAAAAGACCGCACTTTTAAACTATCCTATCCCGAAGATAAACCCCTAACCTTTTATTTTATGGCCCTACCCCCTGGCCGCAATCCCACCGATACGGAATCCTGGGTTATGCCGGCATGGTTAGGATTAGCTTTCCCGATGATTCTAGATGTCAAAACGGTGGTTTCTGAGTCTCCTATTCCTCCCTATCGCGACGGTGCGGAATTTGAAGAGACGGTATTTCTCGACAGTGCGCCCCAAGCGATCCGGTCCTTAACCCGATGCGATCGATTCCGTCTCGATCGAGTCTTGAACCCATGGCAAGATAATGACGGAAAAAAATATTCCGCCCCCTTAAATACCCTAACCGCAGCCTATTCTATTCATTTAGACGTAAACTCGAAGCAGGGTAAGACGGGTTATGATCCCAATTGGGGCAAATTAACGGAACTCGCTATCAATTTAGAAACCAGTCCTCTCTATGTTTTTCATTACCTTAAACAGTGGAAACGGGGCAAAGATGCCGATATACCGAGCGCTAATCGAATCGCTCTGTATCTCTACGATTTTTATCCTTGTTTCGATCCTTACGTTACAGAAGTTCACCGTTCTAATTTCACAATTAATATGGAAGAGCAATCCCCGTTAAATCACCCGAAAAAGTTGACCGAATTGTATCGTCAATTCTATCGAGCTAATAAACGATATAATCCGAAAGCGAACGCAGTTTTAAAACCGATCGATGTGGCCGCCGATACGATTCTCAAAGGAGGAATGTATCAGGGAGAAGCCCTAGTTTCTGTAGTAGCGGCGGAAGTGGCCAGCTTAATGAATCGGGTTCATGCTTCTACAGCAGAAGGTCGCTGGATTCTATCCGATCGAGAACAGGAAAGACAGAAAATATTGTCTTTTGCTCGTTATTTTGTGATCGATGTGTTCGAGGGTTCTTTTAAGGGCGATCGAGCGCGTCTAGCTGGCAGACAATTAAACCTTATTCGCGATACCTGCGAATTTCTTTACCGTCTCGAACAGGACAGAGAAAATCAAGAGTTAAAAGCCCAGGGTCAAACTGTGGATGAAGATTCTGAAAACAATAATTAATTCAAGGAGTACCTACCATGTCTTTACTGAAAACCCTCGATTCTAAATTCTTTCATAGCGAGATTCCCTACAAACCGATGGGAAAATACGTTCACTTTTTGACGATTCGAGTCACAGAATCTTATCCTTTATTTCAAACAGATGGAGAGCTAAATAAAGCTCGTGTTCGTGCGGGAATTGATAGCAAAAAAACGATTAGTCGTTTATCGATGTTTAAACGAAAACAGTCAACTCCAGAACGTTTAGTCGGACGAGAATTACTCCGTAAATACAACATTGTAACTGCGGAAGAGTGCGAGTACAATGTTTCTTTTGGAATGAATAACCCCGACTGTATTATCTACGGGTTCGCCATCGGTGATTCGGGGTCAGAAAAATCGAAAGTAGTAGTAGATACGGCTTTTTCGATCACACCCTTTGATGAATCCCATGAAAGTTTTACTTTAAACGCTCCCTACGAGAATGGTACTATGGCATCGAAGGGAGAAAATAAAACCAAACCGGGAGAAGTGACTAGCCGAATTAACCAGCAGGATCACATCCGTCCGCAGGTGTTTTTCCCTAGTATTGTCACTTTAAAAGATCCGACAGAAGCGGGTTTTCTCTATGTTTTTAATAACATCCTGCGTACCCGTCACTACGGCGCACAAACTACCCGGACGGGACGGGTGAGAAACGAGCTTATCGGTGTTATTTTTGCCGATGGAGAAATTGTTAGTAATTTGCGCTGGACACAGGCAATATATGATCGCCTTCCCGATGAAGTATTACACTCGATCGATCCCTTAGACGAGGATTTAGTTATGGAAAAAGCCACCGAAGCAATACAAGCATTAATGGCGGAAGAATTTATCGTTCATACCGATTTTATCGGGGAAAATTTTCAACCTTTATTAACTGAGGTGAAAACTCTCACGGGTACGGAAGCAGGAATTTTATCGGTTCTAGATCAAGCAAATAAGGAGTCAAAAAAATACTTTAAACAATATATCGAGAAAAAGAAAGCCGAGAAAAAATAGCTAATTTCGTCGGGTGGGTGTCGCCCACCCTATCATTATGGTACATATTTATTCCTGTCAATTAGAACTGCACGATAGTCTTTATTACGCAACCCGTGAAATCGGCAGACTCTACGAAAGCGAACCCGTAATTCATAATTACGCACTCTGTTATGCTTTGGGATTGGTAAATAGCGATAGTTATCGTTACTTCTGTTCCGAACAGATTCCCCAGTACCAAGAACATTTAAATCCTCTTAACGAAGAGAAAATTTATGTCACTCCCGCACGGGCGATCGCTCATACGGCGGTTCTCAATACTTGGAAATATGCCAATAATAACTATCATGTGGAGATGGAAAAAACCCAGAAAAATATTCCCAGTTTTGGCAGGGCAAAAGAAATCGCTCCCGAAAGTGTTTTTGAATGTTTTATTATTTCCCATCACCCCCTACAACTTCCTAAATGGATTCGTTTGGGAAAATGGATGAGTAAAGCGGAAGTAAAACTGACAGAACTTTCCCTATCAAAACAAAAAGAGGATTTATTTATTTATCCCTATCCTTTAAATCCTCTCGATGTTATGTTTACCCATCAGGTGATTGGCTACGATGTGATTAATATGCCTCCCGTTAGTTTAATCCGTAATGTGAGAATGCGCGGGGAATATTACCAAATAAGCGATCGCCCCGATCTCAAAATTCCCGCTCGATTGTCCTATCGCTTCGGTTGAAAATTGACCATGACTCTTATATCTTCTAAATCCCTCACTTTACCGGAATTTCTCTCACTAACCGCTCCCGAGGGCGATATTACCTATGAATTAGTCGATGGAGAAGCTATCCAGAAAATGTCACCGAAATTCTTTCATTCTCGTTTAACTGGTGCTTTATTTCTCGTACTCGATCGCTGGAATCAAGGACGGGGAGAAGTGGGAATCGAATGGGCAATTATTCTAAGCAAAAACGATCGAGATTGGTGTCCCGTTCCCGATCTTCTCTACATTTCCCTAGAAAGGTTAGGAGATATTCCCCTCACCGATGAAGCTTGTCCCGTTCCCCCGGAATTAGTCATCGAAATTATTTCTCCGGAACAATCCTTCAGCAGCCTGAGCGAAAAAGCCGTGGACTACCTAAAAGCGGGAGTCAGTCGCGTCTGGATCGTCGATCCCCGGGCCAAGCAGATCACGATTTTCTATCCCGACGCACCCCCGGCGATTAAAAAAGGCGATGACGAAATTAGCGATATTCTCCTCCCCGATTTAACCCTAACCCCCAGACAAATTTTTGCCAAGGCCCGATTAAGTTAATGCCCTACAGTCTCGTTATAAGCGATCGCCCCGATCTGAAAATTCCCGCTCGATTGTCCTATCACTTCGGTTGAAAATTGACCATGACTCTTATATCTTCTAAATCCCTCACTTTACCGGAATTTTTCTCACTAACCGCTCCCGAGGGCGATATTACCTATGAATTAGTCGATGGAGAAGCTATCCAGAAAATGTCACCGAAATTCTTTCATTCTCGTTTAACTGGTGCTTTATTTCTCGTACTCGATCGCTGGAATCAAGGACGGGGAGAAGTGGGAATCGAATGGGCAATTATTCTAAGCAAAAACGATCGAGATTGGTGTCCCGTTCCCGATCTTCTCTACATTTCCCTAGAAAGGTTAGGAGATATTCCCCTCACCGATGAAGCTTGTCCCGTTCCCCCGGAATTAGTCATCGAAATTATTTCTCCGGAACAATCCTTCAGCAGCCTGAGCGAAAAAGCCGTGGACTACCTAAAAGCGGGAGTCAGTCGCGTCTGGATCGTCGATCCCCGGGCCAAGCAGATCACGATTTTCTATCCCGACGCACCCCCGGCGATTAAAAAAGGCGATGACGAAATTAGCGATATTCTCCTCCCCGATTTAACCCTAACCCCCAGACAAATTTTTGCCAAGGCCCGATTAAGTTAATGCCCTACAGTCTCGTTCTCAATCTCACACCCCGATCGCCGATCTATCCGAATTTTCTCACCGGACGACACCTTCACGCGCTATTCCTTACCCTTGTCAGTAGTGTTGATCAGGAATTAGGGAAAATTCTACACACAGCCGAGGCAGATAAAGCCTTCACCTTATCGCCACTACAGATTCAATCGCGGGGGAAAATAACAATAAATTCCCCGCAGTGGCGACACGAACGGCCAATCGCCCCCGAAACTCCCTGCTGGTGGCGGATTTCTCTGCTCGATGACCGATTATTCGGTAAATTAACCTCGCTCTGGTTGAATCTCAATCCAAAACACCCCTGGCATCTCGGTTCCGCCGATCTGGTTATCACTAGCGTCCTCGCCACCCCGCAATCGGTTCAACCCTGGGCGAACTCTTGTACTTATCAAGACCTGTATGAAAACGCCTCGGAAACGAATCGGGAATTTGATTTCCTTTTCGCCACCCCCGTCACCTTCCGGCAGGGAAAATTCGATAGTGCCTTACCGACGCGGGAACTGGTGTTTAATAGCCTTCTCAATCGTTGGAATCGCTATAGCGCTATCCCCTTCGATTCTATTGCCCTAGAGTCGATTTTCCCTAGTTTCTTCGATATTCAAACGAAATTAGCCGACGAAGCCTATAAAAACCAGTTGATCGGTTGTGTGGGCGAGATTCACTATCGTCTTTTGGGAGAGGTGGAACCCGCAAAGATTAAAGCGATTAATGTACTGGCGGATTTTGCCCTCTACGCGGGAGTGGGACGGAAAACCACCATGGGGATGGGGATGACTCGCAGAATTGCTAAGGAGAAAAGATAGCCATGGATGAATCTGATTACATACCGATCGCCGCTCTCAACCATTACGCCTACTGTCCCCACCGTTGTTGGAGAATGTTCGTCGCCGGGGAATTTCTCGATAATAGCTACACGATCGAGGGAACAAATTTACACGAGCGAGTTCACACCGTCGGGGCGGCAAACCGCGAGGAAATATGGCAAATTCGGGCGATCTGGCTTAAATCAGATAATTACCGTCTCATCGGTAAAGCCGATCTGATCGAGTCCCACGACGGCGAATTTATCCCCGTGGAATACAAACGGGGCAGTAAGGGCGAATGGGATAACGACGAGTTGCAGGTGTGCGCTCAAGCCCTATGTTTGGAAGAAATGACGGGAAAAAGGCTAGATACTGGCTATATCTACTATGCCAGTTCTCACCAGCGTCAACCGGTGGCGATCGATCTTGCTCTACGGCAACGGGCGATCGCTACGATCCGAGCAGTTGAAACCCTGATCCAGACGGGAAAAATGCCCCCGGCGGTCTATTCACCCCGCTGCAAGGGATGCAGTTTGTTCGATCGCTGTTTGCCCCGATTAACCGAAAAAGTCCAACGATATCGAGAGGAAGAATAAAAAATATGGGAACGGTATATGTGACAAGAGAAGACGCATTTCTCGGCAAAAATGACGAGCGTTTAACGGTCAAAGCATCCAAGGAAACGATACTCGATGTACCTCTATTGAACGTGGAAGGAGTGGTGATTTTCGGACGGGGTTCAGTTTCTCCCGCATTGGTGATCGAATTGTTGGAACGTCATATTCCCCTGAGTTTCGTCACATCCACCGGACGCTATCTCGGTAGATTGGAACCGGAGATGACCAAAAATATTTTCGTTCGTCGAGCGCAATGGCAGGCCACCGGCGATTCCCCGAAAGCCATTCATTTAGTGCGGGGATTCGTCCGCGGCAAGCTGAAGAATTACCGCAACATTCTACTCCGTCGTCAACGCGATCGAAAGGAGTTGGATTTACAAACGGCGATCGCTTGTTTGGAAGCAGCGATCGGCTCGATCGAAACAACCTCGGCGATCGATTCTCTCCGGGGGTTAGAAGGAGCCGGAAGCGCAGCCTATTTCAGTTGTTTTGATTCCTTAATTCTCGGCGATACTTTTACCTTTGCCTCCCGTAACCGTCGCCCCCCGCGAGATCCGGTCAATTCTCTTTTGAGTCTGGGTTATGCGTTATTGCGCCATGACGTGCAGAGTGCGATCAATTTGGTCGGTTTTGACCCCTATCTCGGTTATCTTCACTATCAACGCTACGGTCGCCCCTCGCTGGCACTGGATCTGATGGAAGAATTTAGAGCGATCGTCGTTGATGCCGTGGTTCTCAATGGGGTCAATCATCCTTATCTTACCCCCGAACATTTCACCACCGAACCCTTAAGCGGTGCGGTTTCCTTGACGAGAGAAGGTTTACAGATTTTCCTGCGCTTGTACGAACAGAAGAAACAATCGAAGTTTAAACATCCAGTAATGGGTAAACAGTGTACTTATCAAGAAGCTTTCGAGATTCAGGCCCGACTAATGGCGAAATATCTCATGGACGAGACGGATAAGTATCCACCCTTGATTTTAAAGTAGGTAGAGGCGGTCATGTATTTTGTTGTCAGTTACGATATTTCCGACGATAAGCGACGAACCAAAATTCACAATACGTTAAAGTCCTACGGCCAACGGGTGCAGTATAGTGTTTTTGAGTGCGATCTAACCGATACCCAGTACGCTAAGCTGCGCGGGCGCTTGAGTAAGTTGATCAAACCCGATACCGATAGCATCCGCTTTTATTTTCTCTGCGCCTGTTGTCGGGGTAAAGTGGAACGTATCGGTGGTGAGTTACCCCGGGATAATACAATTTTTTTTGTTTAGCTCGGTTGCGCTTCCGGGTAGCTGTAAAAATCCTTAACTATTTTCTGGTGGCTGGAAAGCTTATGCAATATAGATTCGAGATGATTTTCCTTTCCAACGTGAGGCGCACCTTATCCCGTAAGGTTTTGCGGGGTCTTGAAGAACTGGGTCACTTGCTGTACAATAGGTTTATTGCGGGTGCGGCGCAAATGAACCTTGAAAACCCCATAGCGTATGGCTTTTACCACTGGGCATTCCAATTAATCTTAAGCCCTATTAGGGATTGAAACCATTGAATTAACGACATGGGAGATGAGAGTATAAAATTCCAATTAATCTTAAGCCCTATTAGGGATTGAAACAACAGCCCCGTCAACAATCCCTAACTGCTTTCTTATTCCAATTAATCTTAAGCCCTATTAGGGATTGAAACTCGGCGCTGAAATCTGATTATATAGCCTTAAAAATATTCCAATTAATCTTAAGCCCTATTAGGGATTGAAACAACAGCTTCCTTATAAGCATATCTTTTCATTATCTCATTCCAATTAATCTTAAGCCCTATTAGGGATTGAAACACCTCGCAATTTGAGATACCATTTACCGATACCGAATTCCAATTAATCTTAAGCCCTATTAGGGATTGAAACACCGAGATTCAGCCTGAGAGAATGGAAAAATCTATTCCAATTAATCTTAAGCCCTATTAGGGATTGAAACTTAGCTTGGGAATTCGAGGATGGGAAAGGCATTGATTCCAATTAATCTTAAGCCCTATTAGGGATTGAAACCTGGAATTTTTGCCTTGAAAGTAGAGGGGAAAGCATTCCAATTAATCTTAAGCCCTATTAGGGATTGAAACGGGTAATTTCCTCCTGAAATAGGTAATAAATCAATATTCCAATTAATCTTAAGCCCTATTAGGGATTGAAACGGCTATCAGATCACAACAACTTTATACACTAACGAATTCCAATTAATCTTAAGCCCTATTAGGGATTGAAACGTGTAAACAATACCATCATCAGGAGTGTCAACATTATTCCAATTAATCTTAAGCCCTATTAGGGATTGAAACCCGATCGCTTTATGGTGAGCATTGCAGTAGTATTTCTGAAATTCCCATTCCAATTAATCTTAAGCCCTATTAGGGATTGAAACACACTGCGATCTACTTGATTTCTTGCTACGAAAATATTCCAATTAATCTTAAGCCCTATTAGGGATTGAAACCGTGCATTCTTTATAAATTTGTATGGGTAAAGGAATAATCGCGAATTCCAATTAATCTTAAGCCCTATTAGGGATTGAAACCAATCGATATGGAGCGGATCATCATATCTGGGTAAATTCCAATTAATCTTAAGCCCTATTAGGGATTGAAACCAGGATATGGCTAAGTTATACGGCTTCTGCTTACAATTCCAATTAATCTTAAGCCCTATTAGGGATTGAAACTCTCCCGGCACCCAAAGAGAAGCTATCTTTGCCTCATTCCAATTAATCTTAAGCCCTATTAGGGATTGAAACCGCTATCTCCTGTTTAAGTGCGTCGCCCTTGAGGGGCTTTCCTATTCCAATTAATCTTAAGCCCTATTAGGGATTGAAACAGTGGGGAATTCCCCACCAAGATTATCTGGGTAAATTCCAATTAATCTTAAGCCCTATTAGGGATTGAAACAGAATTTCGAGCATTTCTCCTGACTTAGGCACAATTCCCATTCCAATTAATCTTAAGCCCTATTAGGGATTGAAACGCACGCCTACTACTGAATAATCAACCTGATTTATGATTCCAATTAATCTTAAGCCCTATTAGGGATTGAAACCAAAATCGAGCTAGGCCGCCTCAGTGAGGCACAAATTCCAATTAATCTTAAGCCCTATTAGGGATTGAAACAAAATCGGTAATATATGAAGTTTTGTGGGAATTAAATTCCAATTAATCTTAAGCCCTATTAGGGATTGAAACCGGGAACATTCCCGATAAACCGTGCCTTGTCGGTAGATTCCAATTAATCTTAAGCCCTATTAGGGATTGAAACGATTTCCTACGGTGCAAATCACCTATTACAGATATTCCAATTAATCTTAAGCCCTATTAGGGATTGAAACTTGAAAATCGACAATCTCAGCGCCAATAAGCGATCTTCCAATTAATCTTAAGCCCTATTAGGGATTGAAACTTCTGCGGGTTTAATCCAGTTAATTGATTTAGCCTATTCCAATTAATCTTAAGCCCTATTAGGGATTGAAACGAAAATTTATTCAATCGTATCGATAAAAGCGTTGACATTCCAATTAATCTTAAGCCCTATTAGGGATTGAAACTTTACGTTTTCTTGGTCGTCTGAGTATCCCGTAGAATTCCAATTAATCTTAAGCCCTATTAGGGATTGAAACGGAACTCCCCGCAATCTTGGCATTTTCCGCCTCATATTCCAATTAATCTTAAGCCCTATTAGGGATTGAAACAACAAGTAAATTTACCGCAAGCAAAAAAGAGATCATTATTCCAATTAATCTTAAGCCCTATTAGGGATTGAAACTAATTCAAGTTGTATCATCAATCGGAGTAAATCCGCATTCCAATTAATCTTAAGCCCTATTAGGGATTGAAACGTTTTTTTTTGCGTGTGAAAAAAAAGTTTTTCATTCCAATTAATCTTAAGCCCTATTAGGGATTGAAACGCCTAAGCCTCTACGATCAAGAGCTTAGGGAAATGATTCCAATTAATCTTAAGCCCTATTAGGGATTGAAACAGTTATTTTTACTTCTTGCTTCCCCGATTCTACAGATTCCAATTAATCTTAAGCCCTATTAGGGATTGAAACTTTCTGCGTGCCAATTCTCCGAAACCTGCCCGGGTCAACAAATTCCAATTAATCTTAAGCCCTATTAGGGATTGAAACAAAGCAGAAGGAAAACAAGCTTCTTAAAAAAGGATTCCAATTAATCTTAAGCCCTATTAGGGATTGAAACATAATAAATATATGAAGCGTAAGAACTAATACAATGATTCCAATTAATCTTAAGCCCTATTAGGGATTGAAACGGCCGGTGGGGGGGCGAGCGAGCCGCAGACTGCCCGCGTTCCAATTAATCTTAAACCCTATTAGGGATTGAAACAACTATTTCTAATTCTTTCCCCAATGTTAAACTGGGTTCCAATTAATCTTAAACCCTATTAGGGATTGAAACAAGTATGTGGGAGAATCATCTTTGAACGTTTGTAGTTCCAATTAATCTTAAACCCTATTAGGGATTGAAACATGTAGGCATCTATTTGGGAGACGGTGAGTATATTCGTTCCAATTAATCTTAAACCCTATTAGGGATTGAAACAGTTGCTCAAAGTATTCTTCTTCAACATTCTGGGGAGTTCCAATTAATCTTAAACCCTATTAGGGATTGAAACGAATCAAAATCAAAGATGCCAAAACTTTCCCAAAAGTTCCAATTAATCTTAAACCCTATTAGGGATTGAAACGTGATTGAGGTGTAGGCAGTTCCCGCCCATCTAACGTTCCAATTAATCTTAAACCCTATTAGGGATTGAAACAATCTTTGCCGCTCAACCCCCTAATAAGCTCCCTGTTCCAATTAATCTTAAACCCTATTAGGGATTGAAACATGGCTTCGGCTCAAACCGGAAAGACAGAAGCGGCGCTGAATACGGTTCCAATTAATCTTAAACCCTATTAGGGATTGAAACAGGAGCAATATAGGCAATATTACCCCTGATATCATGTTCCAATTAATCTTAAACCCTATTAGGGATTGAAACAGAGCATATTCGCTATTTTCGCTAGGGAATGTTAGGGTTCCAATTAATCTTAAACCCTATTAGGGATTGAAACTTGATTTGATAAATGGCGATTTCAATTTTCTCGAGTTCCAATTAATCTTAAACCCTATTAGGGATTGAAACTCGCCGGTAAAGCCTTCCTCTACTTTTTCAATAAAGTTCCAATTAATCTTAAACCCTATTAGGGATTGAAACGCGTCCCGGTTTCCCTTCTTTCCCGTCGCGTCCCGTTCCAATTAATCTTAAACCCTATTAGGGATTGAAACTCTCCTTGTTCCGCCAATTCCTGGCAGATTTCTTGTTCCAATTAATCTTAAACCCTATTAGGGATTGAAACATGTAAACTCCGAGCAACTGATTAACAAATCAAGCACGTTCCAATTAATCTTAAACCCTATTAGGGATTGAAACTAGTTAAGTGGATTGTTACGGGAGGTAACATAATTGTTCCAATTAATCTTAAACCCTATTAGGGATTGAAACCCTTCCGGCCCGGAGACAAATCTGGAACCTATTTCGGAAGTTCCAATTAATCTTAAACCCTATTAGGGATTGAAACTAGCGGGGAAACTGGGATTACAATAAATTAAAGACATAGTTCCAATTAATCTTAAACCCTATTAGGGATTGAAACAACGGCTTTGTAGCTGGCTAGACAAGATTGATTGTTCCAATTAATCTTAAACCCTATTAGGGATTGAAACCACTTAATAGCCAATCAACAAGTTCAATCTGTCTTGTTCCAATTAATCTTAAACCCTATTAGGGATTGAAACAACGCTTGATTAGGGTTCCAGCCAGCGAAATTATTCACCGTTCCAATTAATCTTAAACCCTATTAGGGATTGAAACATAGCTAACCTGTTCTACTGGATTTTGAGGTTTATTTATGGTTCCAATTAATCTTAAACCCTATTAGGGATTGAAACGTCTGTTTACCATTCTTAAGATTTGGGAAGTTATCGTTCCAATTAATCTTAAACCCTATTAGGGATTGAAACTGGAACTTGAAACCTTCTAGTCTATTAATTTCAAAATGAGAATTGCTGTCAGTGAGTTTATCGAACTGCTTGCGTCCAAAATATCCTATAAATTAGAGGAAGTATAAGCTAATTTGTATTGATAGTAAATCTGTTTTTAATAGTATGAGCAACTCTCAATCGCACGCTAAAAACCTTCTCCCTTGTTCCTTCTCCCCACTTCTCCATACCTATTACCTAGAATTATTAGTATTCTATAATACCAATGCTTAGGAAACTATAAAGAAAATCCCAAGATTAGGCGATTCCCTTGGCGAAAAAGGCTATAGTAGCATAAAATCCGTAATTTTATCCACAAAATTGTTATGACAGTTACCAATAGACAAGAGCTAGAAGAACTGATTCAACAGGTGAAAAAAGCTCAACAACAATTTGCCAACTATAGCCAAGAACAAGTAGATCTTATCTTCAAAAAAGCGGCATTAGCAGCCAACAACGCTCGCATTCCCCTGGCTAAAATGGCCGTACAAGAGACAGAGATGGGAGTAATAGAGGATAAAGTGATTAAAAACCATTTTGCCTCAGAAATCATCTACAACAAATATAAACACAGCAAAACCTGCGGCATTATCGAAGAAGATAAATCCTTTGGATTGCAAAAAATCGCCGAACCCGTGGGCATTTTAGCGGGGATCGTACCCACCACAAATCCCACCTCCACAGCCATTTTTAAAGCCCTAATTGCCCTGAAAACCCGCAACGGCATCATTTTTTCCCCCCATCCGCGAGCCAAAGACTGCACGATCGCGGCGGCCAAAATAGTCTTAGAAGCAGCCGTGAAAGCGGGCGCACCGGCCGGTATTATTGGTTGGATCGATCAGCCATCGGTGGAACTTTCCCAAGCATTAATGCAACATCCCAGCATTAATTTAATCCTTGCCACCGGCGGTCCCGGTATGGTAAAAGCGGCCTATTCTTCGGGAAGACCTTCCCTAGGAGTTGGTGCCGGCAATACCCCCGCTTTAATTGACGAAACCGCGCACATAAAAATGGCTGTTTCCTCGATTATTCTCAGTAAAACCTTCGATAACGGCATGATTTGCGCCTCCGAACAATCGGTAATCGTTGTCGATAGCATCTATGAAGAAGTTCGACAGGAATTTATTGATCGCGGGGCCTATCTTCTTTCCCCCGCAGAAAAGGAAAAAGTCGTCGGGATTCTCCTAAAAGATGGTCATATCAACCCCGATATCGTCGGGCAACCGGTGGAAAAATTAGCCAACATGGCCGGAATTTCTGTTCCTGAAGATACCAGGTTAATAATCGCAGAAGTGGAAAATATTGGCTTAGAGGAACCATTTTCCTACGAAAAACTCTCGCCAATTTTAGCCATGTACCGAGCGAAAGACTTTGAAAATGGGGTAAAAAAAGCCGAAAAACTGGTCTTATTTGCCGGTCGAGGTCATACGGCCGTGCTTTATACCGCACCCTCTAATCGGGAACATATTAAGCGCTTTGAAGACAACGTACAAACGGCCCGGGTATTAATTAATACCCCTTCCTCCCAGGGTGCGATCGGTGATATCTATAACTTCCGTCTCGATCCTAGTTTAACCCTCGGTTGTGGCACTTGGGGCGGTAATTCCATCAGCGAAAACGTCGAACCTACCCACCTATTAAATATTAAAACCGTAGCCGAGCGCCGGGAAAATATGCTTTGGTTCCGAGTACCACCAAAAGTATATTTTAAATACGGGTCATTACCGATCGCTATTCGGGAATTAGCCGGCAAAAAACGGGCCTTTATTGTCACCGATAAACCTCTTTTCGACCTAGGAGTTACCGCACCTTTACAGGAAATTTTAGAAGAAATCGGCATCACGGTTAATATCTTTTATGATGTGGAACCCGATCCTTCCCTGGAAACCGTCGAACGGGGTTTAAATGTCATTAATACCTTCAATCCCGATGTAATTATCGCTATCGGTGGTGGTTCCCCCATGGATGCCGCTAAAATCATGTGGCTACTCTACGAGCATCCAGAGATAGAATTCGAGAGCTTGGCCATGCGTTTTATGGATATCCGCAAACGAGTCTATGAATTGCCCCCTTTAGGCGAAAAAGCTCTGATGGTGTGTATTCCCACCACTTCGGGAACAGGATCGGAAGTGACTCCCTTCGCCGTCGTCACTGATCGCCGTAATAATATTAAGTATCCTCTGGCAGATTATGCCCTAACTCCCAGCATGGCCATCGTTGATCCGGAATTAGTGCTGAATATGCCGAAAAAATTAACAGCCTACGGCGGAATTGACGCTTTAACTCACGCTCTTGAGGCCTACGTCTCGGTTTTAGCCTCAGAATATACTAACGCTCTTGCTCAAGATGCCATCCGACTGCTGTTTAAATACTTGCCCAGTTCCTATCATAACGGAGCTAAAGACCCGAAAGCGCGGGAAAAAGTCCATTATGCGGCGACAATGGCAGGAATGGCCTTCGCTAATGGCTTTTTAGGCATCTGTCACTCCATGGCTCACCAATTGGGGGCAATTTTCCACATTCCCCACGGTCTGGCCAATGCCTTGATGATTTCCCACGTCATCCTCTATAATGCCACCGATGCCCCCTTTAAACAGGCAACCTTCTCTCAGTACAAATATCCTAACGTGAAGTGGCGCTATGCCAGGATCGCTCATTCCCTGGGATTAGGAGGAGAAAGCGAGACCGAAAGTGTGGAAAGATTGGTATTAGCGATCGAATGTTTAAAACGGGAAATCGGTATTCCGGCCAGTATTAAAGAGGTAATTCCCGAAAGTGAAGCCGAATTTATGGCCAAATTAGACCATTTAGCTGAACAAGCTTTCGATGATCAGTGTACCGGAGCCAATCCCCGTTATCCCCTGATTGAGGACTTAAAAACCCTGTTAATCCAAGCTTATCACGGCAATTTGCCCCTAGAGGTGGCGGTAAATGGTCACGGTGAGGTCAGTCTTGCCGATTTGAAGTTAGATCCGCAACCCTTGAGCTTGTAGAGATAGATTTTGCCTTTGATCCCCCCTACCCCCTAGTAGGGTTGATTCATGAATCAACCCTACCATGAATCAACCCTACCCCTTGCCTCTTGCCTGTCTTCATCAGTAGCCTATACTCAACGGATTTAGTATGACAGGTCTTTTGCCGCGGGTCTAATATTGATTTTTATCAACGATTAATCTAAGTTGCTCGACAAGAAGCTATATTAAGTAATAATACCTACAGCCTCATCCTGAGGAGGGAACATGGTAGTTAATCCGCTTCCCGATTTCTCGTTACCGTCAGAATTAACAGATATTCTGCAATCATGCCCGAATTTCACCGTGGCTGCGGATGTCGAACAACTAATTGAATTAGCCGTTAAAGATGCCAAAAACAGCTATCATGAGGTTGCCTATGACATCCCCAACCGAGGTAAAGTGGTAGAAGCCTTAGTGTGTCGGGTTCGCAATGGCATTAGTGCTAATTATACGGAACCGTATATGCGGCGGCGCGATCCCGATTGTATGGTCATTGGCGACGAGTTGCCAACTAATAAACCGACTTTTAAGTCTCGTTTTGGTTTTGAGTTTGAAGAACTAAGACAACAGACCTTCGCGTGGTTAAAAACTCAAGAATTAGCACTTTTTACCTTTGTAGCTGGAGTCAAGGGAAAAGGCCCCGATGTTGTGGTTGTCGCCCCCGCTAACGCCGGTTTCTTCGCTTTAGGGCTTTCTCTGCTCCAAGGCATCGACGATCCTAGTGAAATCGGTTCTGACTTTTTACCCGGGGCGGTTCTCTATGTGGCGCCGCCGTTTCGCCATCAGGTGTTTCAAGGCAAGCAAGTGGTTGTCCATAACCGCCGTCCGGGGTTGCATGAGCTATTCAGCTACAATCTTTATCCGGGTCCTTCGGCTAAAAAAGGAATCTATGGCGTATTGTTAGCCATGGGAGAGCAGGAAAACTGGGTGACAGCCCATGCTTCTACCGTTCAAGTGATTACCCCCTACGATCACAAAGTCACCTTTATGCACGAAGGGGCAAGTGGTGGGGGAAAAAGTGAAATGCTAGAACCGGCTCATCGCCGCCCCGATGGGAGTCTCCTATTGGGAAAAAATCTGGTCACGGGGGATGAACGCCACCTAATCTTACCCAAAGCTTGCGATTTGCGTCCTGTAACCGATGATATGGCCCTCTGCCACCCCAGTCTGCGCCAGCCCAAAAATCAAGACAAACTGGCTTTAATGGATGCAGAAAACGCTTGGTTTGTGCGTCTCAATCACATCACCCATTACGGCACCGATCCCTATTTAGAAGAACTGACCATTCATCCACCCCATCCGCTTTTATTTCTCAATATCGAGGCACGGCCGGAAAGTACCGCTCTGATTTGGCAACATATCGAGGATGAGCCAGGAAAGCCCTGCCCCAATCCTCGCGTGGTCATTCCCAGAGATATCATCCCTAACGTAGTTAACGGGGCAGTTAGCGTCGATATTCGCAGTTTTGGGGTGCGGACTCCTCCCTGCACCAAGGAAAGACCGAGTTACGGCATCATCGGGCTGCTGCATCTTCTCCCCCCCGCCTTGGCTTAGGGCTGTTTCATTTAAATTAAGTATAGCTGATTTTGAGTCAATAAATTTGATCGAAGATTCTCAAGTTTATCTTTTTCTAATCAAAAGAGTTAGTCATAATAACTAATCTTTAATCTTCTGCCAATATTTATTATGAATAGATTGATAAAGCTTGTTCCTAAGCCACGAAAAGCCTATCTCTCTTGAAATTGTCTGAGAGTACATCCTGTTAATTTACCTAATTTTTCTGCTTCTTACGTCGATAAAACTATCAGTTTTTCCCAACGTTCAGCTAACCACATCTGTCCCTCTGTTATTGAGAGAAAACCCAAACCTCTGAAAAGATTCAATCCTATGGTTGTGAGAATTGACCAATTGCTTGCCGCTTGAAAATCACTTATCTCGCTTTTATCTTCCTCAAAAATTACATCTTTTACCCAATGTAACTGATTTTCTATTTTCCAGTGTCCTCGAATAATTTTAGCAAATACTTGGGCGGATTCAGTTAGGCTACTAATATAGTAAGCTGTTTC
>NZ_JADEVX010000119.1:0-13851 GCF_015207925.1 Microcystis sp. LEGE 00066
GTGGGGAAGTGGGGAAGTGGGGAAGTGAAGCATTTGGCTGAAATTTCCCTAAACCCCTAAATCCCTATCACCCTATCACCCCAAAACCCTATCACTCTATCTCCTGACTCCTGACTCCTGACTCCTGACTTCTAACCCAATGTTGGACAAAGATAAGTAAAAATTATTGATTTACTGCAAAAACTTGAGAATATTTAAATTAACATTCCGCAATATTTATAAATTCTTAAGAATTAATTGAGAAATATTTTTATTTAACAACGACGTTATCATGGTTACAGCGATTTGATAGAATTTCATAATGGGTTGTTCTGTGCTTTTTTGGGCAGCAATGGTTGAAACCCTTGCCACACCTAGAAGGTGATCCTAATTAAAACGGGTAAATCAGTCAATTTCACCCACAACGATGATCTTTTTTTTATGTAGTTTTATTGCAAAAAAAAAGTTTTTTTGACAAAAAGCACAAAGTATGATAGGAACCCAAGGTATTTCTGGTTGCGAGTAATTATTGTAGAGAAGGGAGATGGGAGAGGGGTGTGGGGTGTTTTCTCAGTGAACTGATAACTGAATACTGACTCCTGACTCCTGCCTCCTATCTCACCCTTGAGATAACTACTGTAACAACTCCCTGGGATCGGTGACTTCCCCTTTAATCGCTGCCGCTACCACCATCGCCGGACTCATCAACAAAGTACGCCCGGAAGCGGAACCTTGACGACCTTTAAAGTTACGATTGGAGGAGGAAGCGCTGATCTGATCTCCCTGCAATTTATCGGGATTCATGGCTAAACACATGGAACAGCCAGCCTCGCGCCATTCAAAGCCCGATGCTAGGAAAATTTGGTCTAATCCTTCCGCTTCCGCCTGTTTTTTGACTCTTTCGGAACCGGGGACGATAAAAGCTTTCACATGGGGGGCAACACGATGACCTTGGGCAAATTTGGCCGCTTCGCGCAGATCACTGATCCGGCCGTTAGTACAGCTACCGACGAAGCAGACATCGATTTTTGTGCCTTTAATCGGGGTGCCGGGGGTGAGTTTCATGTATTGATAGGCTTCCTCTGCGATCGCTCTTTCACTTGCCGGTAAACTATCGGGAGTGGGAATGACTTCGTTAACCCCGATTCCTTGGCCCGGGGTGATCCCCCAAGTAACGGTGGGTTCGATTTCGCCGGCATCAAAGACCACCACATCGTCATAAACTGCATCGGCATCGCTTTTAATGCTTTCCCACCAATTAACCGCACTTTCCCAGTCTTTAGGCGCAAAATCAAGACCTTTGAGGTAATCGTAGGTGATCTGATCGGGGTTGATATAACCACATCGGGCCCCACCTTCGATCGCCATGTTACAAATCGTCATCCTTTCTTCCATGGACATCTGTTCAATTGTACTACCAGCGTACTCGTAGGCGTAACCAACACCGCCTTTTACGCCCAATTGACGGATAATATGGAGAATTACATCTTTAGCATAGACTCCAGGGTTTAAATCGCCGTTTACCTCCACTCGACGCACTTTTAATTTCGATAGGGATAGGGTTTGGGTAGCAAGAACATCGCGTACTTGGGAAGTGCCGATGCCAAAAGCGATCGCACCAAAAGCGCCATGAGTGGAGGTGTGGGAATCACCACAGGCGATCGTCATCCCGGGTTGAGTTAGACCCTGTTCAGGAGCGATCACATGAACTATGCCCTGATTGCCAGAACCGATGCCGTAGAAAGGAATATGATTGGTTTGAACATTAGTTTCGATCGCTCGGATCATTTCCTCGGCCAAATCGTCAAGGAAAGGACGTGCTTGATTTTCGGTGGGGACGATGTGATCGACGGTGGCAATAGTCCGTCCTGGAAATAATACTTTTAAACCCCTTTCTCTCAGCATCGAAAAAGCTTGCGGACTGGTGACTTCATGCACTAGATGCAGTCCGATAAATAATTGTGTCTGTCCACTGGGAAGAATCTTAACCGTGTGTGCGTCCCAGACTTTATCGAATAATGTTCTTGCGCTCATTGACTTGGGAATGATAGTCATCTCCCTAATCATATCAGCTAACCCTGGCCGATAAGTATTAATTTTTTCTTTTCTCTTGGTTAGGAGGGATAAGAGATAAATAGCTTTGTTTTTGCCAGATTAAAACCATCAGTTCTTGAGTGAAAGAAACGACTTTCTTCAATAACTATTTGAGTGATTAATTCTGCTCCTTACCCCCCGTTTCCTATAATCTTTCAAGAGGATTTAGTCTAACATTCTCTAGGTTTGAATAACCCCTCAGTCCATAGCAAAAAAAATTATTCTTTTCTTGTCACTGATAAATTATGCTCGCTAACTCTCTTGTTCAGATAAATTTCTCCGAGAACAATTAATCCTAGAATCAGAGGTAAACTCAGCCATGCTCCTAGGTTTCCTAAGTAGTTAATACTAATATAGTAATACTCAAAGATTCTACCAAATTAACTAACAAGAGAGGTCATGGAAGTCTTACCGATATTCCTCATTGCCTTTTGCTATCAGACAACTAATACAACTAGCCATGATGATTAATCATACTCTTTTTTAGGCAACAGCAAGAAATCGTGGAGTTCAAAAGCGGGTTTCATCAATTTCCGTCTTAATACTAGGCAAATTCAAAAAAACCTTGATTGGCAAGCGCCCTTTACTTTATAGGAGCGATTAGCCCTAACAATGGAGCAATAAAATACTTAGTCGGCTTTCTTGTCATTTAGATTTCCCGCAAATTTTACCATCAATAGTAAGATAAGAGGGAGTTTCTTGTCTTGACCTATAAGTTTCCCCAGAGAAGCATGACAGTTTTAATTATTGTAGCTCATCCCGACGATGAAGTCTTGGGCTGTGGTGGCACTGCCGCCGCTCTTGCCGCTCAAGGCGTTGCCGTGTACCCTTGTATCTTATCTGGTCAGGTGGATGCCCGCCGTCAGCGTCCCGATTTGCCAGATTTATTGGAAGATATTAAGGCATCTAAAACGATAATTGGTTTTAAAAGCGCAATTTTGGGTAATTTTCCGAATATACAATTTAATACGATTCCCCATCTAGAGCTAGTGCAGTTTATCGAGCAGGCCATCCAGCAAACTCAGGCAAATATTATCTTTACTCATCATCCTCACGATCTGAACAATGACCACCATCATACCTCGATCGCTTGTCAGGCAGCTGCCAGATTATTTCAGCGTCGCTCGGACTTACCCCCCTTACGGGGACTATACTTTATGGAGATTTTATCGGCGACGGATTGGTCTTTTCCCGTGCAAGGCAATAGCTTTTCTCCCGATACTTTCTTTGAAATCGGCGAAACTTGCTTGGAACAAAAAATCGAAGCCCTGCGTTCTTATCGAGGAGTGATGAGAGATTTTCCTCACCCTCGTAGCCCTGAAATCCTGACGGGTTTAGCTGCCTACCGAGGTGGACAAGCGGGAATGAAGTATGCCGAAGCCTTTCAAACTGCTTTTCAGGCTTTGACAATTGGGGGGATTAGAGGTTATACCAAGTAAAAAGTTAAAAGTAACAAAGGGAAAACTTGATCGTGTCTGGGTTTTCGCTGTTCTTTCTCTAGCTTAAATTGTGAAAGTTGGTGTTGATCTATGTATAGTTCTTACGGAAAACGTCTTTTAGATATTGTCTTAGCGGCGATCGCATTATTAATTCTATCTCCGCTCATGTTATTAACCGCCCTAGCCATTTATCTAGAGGATGGTGCTTCGCCGCTGTTTCGACAACAGCGCGTCGGCCAAGAGGGAAAATTGTTTGAACTGCTGAAGTTTCGGAGTATGGGGGTTAATGCGGCCCAAGTTCCTTCGGCGCAGGCTAATTCTTTAACGATTACTCGTATTGGCCAATTTATTCGTCGGACTAATATAGATGAACTGCCCCAGTTAATTAATATTTTACGAGGGGATATGAGTATAGTTGGCCCTCGCCCTGCCCTACCTTCTCAAACAGACCTGTGCAGCTTACGAGAGCGAAACGGCTCCACTGGTTGTAAACCGGGGTTAACGGGATTAGCACAAGTCAATTCCTACGATAATATGCCTGATTTAGAAAAGGGAGAATGGGATGGTAAGTATGCCAGTAAGATCTCCTTTTGGGGAGATGTAACTATCATTTTTAGAACCTTTGGTTATCTAACTAAAAAACCTCCAGTTTATTAAGGTCAGTTTTTATGAAATTTGCTTTTGTTACCTGTGTACAATTGGGTCTTGCTTGTATGGAAACCATCTACGAACAAGGTGGCAAACTAGACTTAGTGATTACTCTCAAAGATAACCTCGCTCAAGATAAATCAGGGCGGATTTATGTGGATTCTTTCTGTCAGCAGCGAGGTATAGAAGTTGTAAAAATTCGTAGTGTCAACGCTCCAGAAGTTATTCAATCCCTGCAAGAGAGAGAAATCGATTGGCTGTTCATCATTGGTTGGTCTCAAATTGCTAAACCACCGGTTCTTCAGGCAGTAAAAAGGGGTGTACTAGGAATGCACCCGACACTGCTGCCCGTAGGCCGCGGTCGCGCTTCTATTCCTTGGGCGATTATCAAAGGATTACCTGAAACAGGAGTGAGTTTATTTCAATTAGATGAAGGGGTGGATACAGGCCCGATTTTAGCCCAGGAAAAATTAGCGATCGCTGCTGATGAAACAGCAACGACTCTTTATCAACGGGTGGCGATCGCTCACCAGCAGTTGATCGGTCGCATCTGGCCAGAACTAATTAGCGATCGCTTACAACCAAGACCACAAGATGACTCTCAAGCGACTGAATGGCCTGGAAGGACTCCCGAAGATGGGCAAATTTACCCGACGATGACCGTCACCGAGGTGGACCGTCTGGTGCGTGCCACCACCCATCCCTATCCAGGGGCATTCTGGAAAGAACAAGACCAAATGATCAGAATCTGGCGTGGTGCGATCGGGAAATCCGCACAACCGCAACCCCCTAACAGCCGGCGCTTGTATCTAAGCGATGGTGTTTTTGATGCTATAGACTATGAGGGCCTGAGTTCGACATAAATAACACCCCTAATTCTGCCCTGGGCTAAAACGTTGTTTAATCAGGGCAACCACCAGAAAACTAATCAGAAAACTGATGACTGAGAGTAGGGATAATAACATAGGGATTTTTGCGCTCAGATTCATTATCGATCCTACGCTGTTCGGTGACAAAAAGTGCAGATATTGCCCTCGTGGTTTTAGTCAGTGTCAGCATCCCACTTCCAAAGCTAAGGCGCTCCGGGGTTTGGGGGATATTAGCAGAAATTTTAGGTTTAACTTACTCTCGATCGCTTTTTACCTGACTGATGCGACGAACGTTTAAAATATCGCTCATCAGCTTAATTTGAATAACACAGCGTTCAAATTGTTGCAGGTCTTTTACTTCAATTTTCAGAGAAATTAAAGCGGGTTTACCGAAATTAGTCTTAACTCCGGCATTGCGAACGTTAATATTTTGGTCACTTAAACGAGAGAGAATATCTTTTAAAACCCCGACGCGATCGATCACTTCAATCTGAATATTTACTGGATAAGTTTGATAACGTCCCTGGTCATCTATAGGGTTCCAACTAACAGGAATTAAGCGTTCAGCTTCGGCTTTTTCCACATTCGAGCAGCCCTGACGGTGAATAACAATACCTTCCCCGGCGTGGGCGACTATACCGGTAATATTTTCTCCAGGTAAAGGACAACAACAACCGGCCAAACGATAGACTAATCCCTCCACACCGGCGATCGGTGATTTACTAACGGGTAAAGCCTTTTGAACGGGAGAAGGTGGTAGAATCAATTGGGAATCAGTCAGGACATCGGGCGGATTTTTGACGGTTAAAATTTCCTGTTGATTTTTAACTGTTTCTTGCAGACGATTAACCACATTTTTTAGGGTAACTTCGCCGTAACCCAAAGCCGCCAATAAATCATCTACTGCCACATAATTGCACTGTTTAGCCACCGATTGCATTCGTTCTGATTTCAGCAGGGCATCGAAGCCAGTTTTACCCAATTCTTTCTCTAATAAATCACGACCTCGGCTAATATTTTCTTCTCGGCGCGATTTTTTGTACCATTGCCGGATGCGATTTCTGGCGCTAGGAGTAACGACAAAATTTAACCAATCTAAACTAGGGTGACTATTTTTGCTGGTGAGAATTTCCACCAGATCACCATTTTGCAAGGGAGCATCAAGAACTGACCATTTACCATTAATTCTTGCCCCTTTCATCTGATTACCTACTTCGCTATGAATATGATAGGCAAAATCTACCGGTGTTGCACCTTGGGCCAGAGCCACCACATCACCTTTGGGGGTGAAAACATAGATATCTTCTTCAAAGAAATTATTTTTCAGACCATCCATGTATTCTTGGCCATCTTTAAGGTCTTTTTGCCAGTCGAGCAGATTACGCAGCCAAGCAAATTTTTCATCGGCGGCGGTTAAAGTTGTTTGACTAGAACCAGTTTCTTTATACTTCCAATGGGCTGCAATCCCGTATTCAGCAACATGGTGCATTTCTAGGGTGCGAATCTGCACTTCTAGGGGACGGGCATTTAAACCAACAACGGTGGTATGGAGAGATTGATAACGGTTAGCTTTTGGTAAACCGATATAGTCTTTAAAACGGTTGGGAATCGGGGTAAATTGGTCGTGAACTACGGCTAAACAACGATAACATTCCTCTTTAGTTTCGACGATAATGCGGACGGCGGCGATATCATAAATCTGCTCGAATTCTTTGCCCTGATTGTGCATTTTATGATAGATGCCGTAGAGATGTTTGGGGCGACCTTGTAAATCAAGAACTTTTATGCCAATTTCTTGCAATTTTTCCCGCAATGTGTTAGTAACGGTTTCGATGCGGGACTCTCGATCGATACGTTTTTCCGACACCAATAACTGCACGGTGCGATAAGCATCGGGTTCGAGGTATTTAAAGCATAAATCCTCTAATTCCCATTTAAATCGCCCAATCCCTAAACGGTTAGCCAGAGGAGCAAAGATTTCTCTAGTTTCGAGGGCAATGCGTTGCTGCTGTTGCGGGTTAAGGTGTTCGAGGGTTTGCATATTGTGCAGGCGATCGGCTAATTTCACCACGATGACGCGGATATCTTGAGCCATCGCCAGGAACATTCGGCGAAAATTCTCCGCTTGCCGTTCAGTTTTGCTAGAAAAGTTGAATTTGGAGAGTTTTGTCACCGCTTCCACCAAATTACGCACCTCGACACCGAATCTAGCCTCGATTTCTTCGGGGGTGACTTCCGTATCTTCCACCACATCGTGAAGGAATCCGGCCGCGATCATTGCCCCATCACCCCCCAGATCTCGCAGTAATCCCGCTACAGCTATCGGATGGGCGATATAGGGTTCCCCGGATTTGCGATACTGCCCCTCGTGGAGTTTGTGAGCGAAATTAAAGGCCCGACAGATTAAATCGCTATCGGGATTCTGGGGGTCGTTTTCGTAGGTAATTAGGCATTCTTGCAGCCAATCGGGTAAAACTAACGCTTTTTTCGGTTCCGTGGCCCGGGGAAGGGCGGTGAGGGTTTCTGGTTGGGTGGCAGTGATGGCGTTCATGGTTGGATCGGGGGGATAATAGGGGTGGTGGAGACGGATAACTAGAAAATTATTAGGCCGAAGGGATGCCAGATTGCTTAATTCTCTAACACTAGAATCGGACTTATCGGCGAAAAGGATGCGATTCTTTTAAGTTTTTGTCTCTGGTTGGGAGGAGAGAGGACTTGCAACCGTGACGGCAAATCGTTAATCTTATGTAACAAATTCTAACGCTCTTTGTATTGGATGCTACCGACAAATTACCATCAAGCCTACGAATCTTTGTTAAGAAAACTGGAGGATTTCAGTCTTGCCCTTCTGGATGGGGATGCTTCCACGGGGTTACAATCTTTTCAAGCTTTACAAACCTGTCTAGAAGGGGAGATATTGTCACTAAATGATGACAATTGCAGTCCAGAGGTGGCTAATCGTTGGCGCGCGGTCCAGACGGAACTATATCGATCGTGGCGATTGCTGGAGACGGATTGGTTATTTTTGGCATCAGCGCGGCAAGGACGGGAGAAGCGTTTACAGATAATTAGCGAGCGAGTAGCGACTTTAAAGGGGTATTGTCGGCTTTTGTTAGGGGCAGTTGTCGATTAACTGATTAAATGCTCGATCGCCGTTTGTGTGGCATACTTGACCCTAGGTAGGCGTTAAAAATTATCAGATGCCCCCCTTATCAAGGGGGATCCCCCCGCCTATCGGCACCCCCCTTATCAAGGGGGATCCCCCCGCCTATCGGCACCCCCCTTATCAAGGGGGGCAGGGGGGATCAGAGGCAAAATCTATCTTCGATTTAATTATAACTACTTACTTAAGTCCTAACTTTTATCGTTACTGATCGCCTCATGTTGGAAATTAAAGACCTAAAAATTGCCTACCCGACCGAATTAAGTTCTCCCTCTTGGGCGATCGATGGGGTATCTTTGAGTATAGGCAAAGGGGAAACTCTGGGATTAGTGGGTGAATCTGGTTGTGGAAAATCGACCATCGGTAAGGCTATTTTAAGGTTATTACCTAATCGCACTCACGTGGAAGGTGAGATTACCTTTGAAGGGCGATCGCTTTTATCTTTATCTAGCAAACAGTTAGAAAAGTTTCGCGGGGAAGCGGTGGGATTAGTCTTTCAAGATCCGATGACGCGACTGGATCCGCTGATGACTATTGGCGATCATTGTGTGGAAACTTTGCAAGCTCATCGGGGAAATTTAACCTATCGTCAAGCTAAAAGTCAAGCTTGTACTGTCCTAGAAAAAGTGAAAATTCCCGCTAATCGTTGGTCCCAATATCCTCACGAATTTAGCGGGGGAATGCGGCAAAGAGTGGCCATTGCTTTAGCTTTATTATTAAACCCTAAGTTAATTATTGCCGATGAACCCACCACCAGTTTAGATGTGACGGTTTCGGCGGAAATTCTGCGGGAATTAAAGCGTTTATGTAGCGAGGAACAGATGGGATTATTGTTAATTTCCCATGATTTAGCGCTGGTGGGAGAATATTGCGATCGATTAGCGGTGATGAAGGGGGGCAAAATTGTCGAATCGGGAGCGGTAAAAACAGTTTTTAATACACCTGAACACCCCTACACCCGTTCTCTTTTAGCCGCCGCTTTACACCTACAGTTACGCGAGGAAAAATCAACAGCAATTCAAGGTAAAGAAACGGTGTTAAAGGTGGATAATTTAAAACAGCATTATACCCTAGAAGGTAACTTTTTAGATGGTTTTTTCAAAAAAGAAAAGAAATTTATTAAAGCGGTGGATGAAGTCAATTTTGAACTGTATCGAGGGGAAATATTCGGTTTAGTTGGGGAGTCGGGGTGTGGGAAAAGTACCCTATCGCGAACCCTATTACAGTTAATTAAACCCACCGGGGGAAAAGTGGAATTTTTAGGAGAAGACTTAACCCCTTTATCGGGGGAAAAAATGCGTCCCAAACGACGCTTAATGCAGATGATTTTTCAGGATCCCCTCGCTTGTCTCAATCCTTTAATGACTGTGGGAGAAAGTATCGCTGATCCGCTTTTGATCCACCAAAAAGTCAGTCTAGAAAACGCTAAAAAACAGGTTTTAGAAATGTTAGATCGAGTCGGTTTGACACCGGTAGAGGAATTTTATCGACGCTATCCTAAGGAGTTATCGGGGGGACAACAGCAAAGGGTAGCCATTGCTCGCGCTTTAATTACTCGTCCAGAATTAGTTATTTGTGATGAACCGGTTAGTATGCTCGATGCTAGTGTCCAGACACAGGTTTTAGAGTTAATGTTAGAGTTACAAAAGTTATTTAATCTCACTTATTTATTTATAACTCATGATCTTTGGTTAGCGAGATTCCTCTGCGATCGAATTGCGGTGATGACTGCGGGTAAAATAGTTGAAATGGGTGACACTGAACAGATTTTTAGCCATCCCCAACACCCCTACACCCAAAAATTAATCGCCGCAGCCCCGAGAATTTATCCCGACAGCAACTAAAATCGCTCTAGGGGTTTATAATTGTTATTGTCTAGATATGGTTAGGAAAGACAAAATGGCCAGACAACTTCAGATAACTCTCCCTGAAGATACCATGCAACTTCTTGATCGATGGTTGGCGAGTAGTGATTATCCTGAAAAAGAATATAATAATTTAATTAATGAAGCGATTAAATTATATATTATGGAACCACAGAGAAACTACCTCAAGCAACAATTAAAGGAAGGAGCTATTGTTAGAGCAGAAAGAGATTTAAATTTAGCACAAGATTGGTTTTCTCCAGAGGAGTATTTATGGTAATAATGATTATTTTCAAAGTTAAAAAACTGCTGAAAAAATTTGTCTTTAGTCTCCAGGAGGAAGGATGGAAACCAGCACTGAAAAAGACGAAACGAAAAATTATCAAAATTCTCACAGGAAAGAGTTCCTCTGAATTTGAAGAACAGGTGATCGAAAGTGCTAAACTAGCTGAACCCCGACCCCTAGAAATTGCCAGTAGTGATGATCCTTTCGTCTCGATTATTATTCCTGCTTATAACCAATTTGCCTATACCTTTAACTGTTTGGAATCCTTGAGTGTTAACTTAAGTTCTGATTTAGCTTATGAAATAATCATTGTTAATGATGCTTCCACTGATGACACCTTAGAACAATTAGCAACTTTAGTTAAAGGAATTAAAGTATTAACTAATGCAGAGAACTCTGGTTTTATTCGTTCCTGTAATTATGGAGCTAGTCAAGCAAAAGGTCAATACCTATATTTTCTCAATAACGACACTCGTATTCTGGAAAATTGTCTAGAAAGTTTATTAAAATTAATTGTCAATAATCCCCAAGTTGGTGCGGTGGGTTCTAAGTTAATTTATGCTAATAGTAAACAACAAGAAGCGGGGGGAATTATCTGGAATTCTGCCGATGGTTGGAATTATGGACGCTTAGATAGTCCCGAGGAACCGGAATATAATTATGTCCGTCCCGTGGACTATTGTTCGGGAGCAAGTTTATTAATTCCTACAGATTTATTTAAGCAATTAGGTGGTTTTTGTCAAGACTTTATCCCCGCATATTACGAAGATACAGACTTATGTTTTGCCCTCCGAGAATTGGGTTATCAAGTCCTTTATCAACCCCAATCTAACGTTATTCACTACGAAGGAATCACCTCGGGAACAGATCTTTCCAGTGGGATCAAACAATATCAAGTGATTAATCAAACTAAGTTTCGAGAAAAATGGTCAAAGGTATTAACTAAACACCTAGATAACGATGCTAATAATGTCCCCAGAGCTGCCCGACGTTTACAAGGAAAACCGACAATTTTAGTCATTGACTCCTACGTTCCACTATACGATCGAGAGTCTGGCTGTGTGCGTTTATTAAATATTCTTAAGCTACTGCTCAATTTAGGCTATTCAGTGATTTTCTTTCCCGATAATGGCTATCCTGAACAACCCTATACTTCCGTCCTGCAACAGCTGGGAATTGAGGTTATTTATGGCACAGCGCAAAGATATAATCTAGAAGAAAAATTAATCAAATATTTACCTCTGATCGATGGAGTTTGGTTGTGTCGTCCCGAATTGTGCGATAAGTATATGGACTTAATTCGCTTAAAAACAAAAGCACCAATCATTTATGATACAATTGACCTGCATTTTCTACGTTTAAAACGGCAAAAAGACTATCTCGATCCCAGTTATCAAAATACTAGCTGGAGTTGGGAAACCTATCAGAAATTAGAGTTAAACTATGCTAATCAAGCGGAAGCAACCGTAGTAGTAACGGAAGACGAAAAGCAGGTTTTATCCTCTTTAGGAGTGAAAAATGTTTGGGTAATCCCCAATATCCATGAAGAAATTTCCCTGTCAGAAAAAGTTGCTTTTGACCAGCGATCGGGTTTAGTATTTATTGGTAGCTACAATCACCCTCCTAATATTGATGCAGTTAAGTGGTTATGTTTAGAAATTATGCCCTTAGTTTGGGCATCCCGTCCTGACATTACCGTTAATTTATTAGGAAGTAACCTCAAGGATGAAGTGAAAGAATTAGCCAATGATCAAGTGATTGTTACCGGTTATGTCCCCGAAGTAGAACCCTATTTTCAAAAGAGTCGGATTTTTGTTGCTCCCCTGCGATTTGGTGCGGGAATGAAGGGTAAAATAGGTCAAAGTCTTTCCCTCGGATTACCCACTATTACCACAAAAATTGGTGCGGAAGGTATGGGATTAATTGACCATCAGGATGTTTTAATTGCCGATACTGCCGAGGAATTTGCCCGCGCAGTGATCGAACTCTATGATAATAGGGAATTGTGGCAAAAACTCGCTGATAATTCCCTAGAAACTATTAAGAGATACCAACCCGCTACCGTGCAAACTAACCTACAAGCTTTGTTATCGAATCTAGGAATTATTGCTAAGGATAGTTAACAAGAATAAAGCTCATTTCTCCCACAGGTCTATTCTATGTCACCGAAATCAAATCAACTTTGGAATCCGCAATTTTGCAGATGTATCAAGCATTTGTATAGAATCAATTTAGGACAAGTTTTGACTTTTTTATTCTATAAACCTCTTGCATAATTAATTTTTGAGGTTTCAAAAACGGCAAGAATAAGGATTAAATGGCATAAAATCTGTAAATAGAGCATTTAATTGCTTATTATTCATTCTTAATTCTCCTGACTCCTGACGACCGGCTACTGACTCCTAACCCTAACAACAATTTTTGATTTTTACAAGAGGTTTTATTAATATGCCAAGTTATCCTGATATCTCCAGTCAAGCTTTTAAACATCCCCTAGATCAGCAAGCTGAACAGGCCTTAAGATCAGTTCCAGGGTTTGACTTATTAGCGAAAAGTTTTTCCGAATATCTCTATGAACGTCCCCAGCAAATTTTATTAATGGGCAATGATCTAAAAGTCGGCCCGCGTCAATATGCTACTTTATACGGTATATATCGCCAATGTCTGCGGGATTTAGATATGTCCCCAGAACCGAATCTTTATGTCAGTCAAAACCCTTTAGCCAATGCCTATTCTTTGGGTTCGGAACATCCCTATATTGTCTTTAATACTGCCCTTTTAGACCTCTTAGATGAAGAGGAGATTCGAGTAATTCTTGCCCACGAATTAGGTCATTTAAAATGCGAGCATAGTATTTTAATTCAACTTTCTTTTTGGGTGATGGGAGCGGCTAATTTGCTTGGAGACATCACCTTAGGACTAGGAAAAGCCATTACTACTGGTCTAGTTTATGCCTTTTATGAATGGCGCAGAAAAGCCGAATTATCCGCAGACAGAGCCGCTTTATTAGTTACCGATGATTTAAATTTAGTCCTGAGAACTTTAATGAAATGTGCAGGAGGAAGTCAAAAATATCTGCATGAATGCAACTTAGAAGAATTTATTCGCCAAGGGGAAGCCTACCGACAATTAGACCAAGATAACTTAAACCAGATTTATAAATTTCTCATTTATCATGGCGGTAATGGTTCCTTTTTAACCCATCCTTTTTCCGTAGAAAGAGTCCAGTATCTACAGGAATGGTTTAACTCAGAATCCTATCGTCAAATTCGCTGGGGAAACTATGCCAAAACAGGGGTAAAAAGCTCAACTAATGTTGATGCTAATGATAGCGAAAGCGAAAGCGAAAGATTACAGCGACAAATAGCAGAACTACAAGCAGAAATTCAACGGGCAAAAAGACAAAGAAACCGTGAATAATCTATACGAAGGCAAAAGGCAAAAGGCAAAAGGCAAAAGGCAGCTTTGTTCTCCCCACACCCCAAACCCCACACCCTGCTCTAATACA
>NZ_JADEVX010000120.1:0-13833 GCF_015207925.1 Microcystis sp. LEGE 00066
TCTTTTGATATTAACTTATTTGTGCCTTAAGTCCTTTCCTGTATGAATTTCAGCTACTTTTGAGCTTAGGTACTCTCATTGAATTTTATTTTAAGTTAATTATTTGCATAACAATTCCCGAAGAGCCATTGATTATTACTAGAATTGAGCCAATCATAAGCAATCCCTGCTACTCTTAAAGTTGCTAATAGAGAACGAGTAAATTTACTTTGAGCTAAGGAGCCACCCGCGTTTCTCATTATTCCTCCTAAAGTGTCACCCCGAATCAATAGAAATCTATAGACTAACTCCTCGACAAAATTAGTCCCCGCAGGTTCCAGAAAATTGACAATTAATTCTTGAATTGCTTCTACCTTGTCTTGGGGATGTAAATAATTTTTAGCTTTATCAGAAATTCCCGATGCAGTTAATAAAGCCGCTTGAATATCTGGGATGTTTAGTAAATCTCTAGGATTGTTTGCGGTTTGGGCAATAATTTTTAAGGTTCTTGCTTCTGCAATTAAAGGAGTAGCTCTCTGATTTTTTTCTAAGGCTAGAGCAATAAATCCTGAACGGATAGCTTCATAGGTAGTCTCCAAATCACAACTTTGGTTTAAATGCAAGAGATAGGGTTTTTCCATTAAGGCTTTCTCCACACATAAATACATTTTCTTAAAGATTCTCTACCATGAGATCCCATTTGCTGACTACTATTACCTTTTCCCTGAGGAACTACTAAAATATTTTCTACTTTAAATCCAATTTCTTCGGCAATTTTTGACAAAATTAAATCTACAGAAATACTAGCTCCCGCATAGCGAACGTTATCATTAATCATACAAAAAATACCGGAGGATTTCATAACCCGAAAGCATTCATAAATTAGACAAGACATTTCCAGAAAATACCCCCTAATCATCCGAGGAATACCATGGTTATTTAAGGCCTTACTTGATTTTAATTCCTCTAAATAACCTAGGATACTTTCTAATAATTTTTGACGATCAGTTATGGCAATGGCTGGCGACCAATGTTCATTGATTTTTAGTAACTCTTTGGGTTTATTTTCAACAGTGCAACTAAGCATTTGTTGACGTAATTGTTTTAATTGTAGTTGATCTATTCCCAACAGAGCCAATTCCAAAGCGTAGATACGAGTATAATCATAGCGATTACAATAAGGAGGAGAAGTAATAATAGAATTGTATTTTTCTGAGGAAATCTCTGGCAAAATCTCAAGACAAGAACCTTGATATAGTTGAATTTTTCCCCGAGGATAATCTCTAGAAAAAAGTTCCAATTGTTGCTGACTAGGCTCTAAATCTGCGAGAATTTCTCGTAACTTGCTATGTAGGGCAATTTTAAAGTCTAAAATTTTTCCTTTGTCAAATATATTTTTGCCCTGTTGTTTACCAGAACGATAATCCCAACGGAGGTATTGACCATCTTTTCTAGTATAGCTAATTGATTCGAGAATAGAAAGTAAGGCAAGTTTTAAGATCGCTTGCACTCGCTCATTCTCTTGGGCAATCAAACCTAAGTAACTTTCTATACAAGCCTGATTTTCTTGGGGATATGCTCCTTGAGTAATTGGTAATTCTAATAACTTAACTTTGTCATCTACCTGTTGCCAAAGGCTATGGTTAGACCAATACTCTAGACGATGTATATCATCACTATTTAAGCCATTTTCTAAAATTTGTCTAGTAATAATTAATTCCTGTCCAATCGGCAATAGTTCTATTCCATCTGCTGATAAACCCCTGGCTGCCGCCGCAAACAAAGTTGTTCCGCTGCCAGCGAAAGGGTCTAGTATTTTTCCTCGTTTGATACCATATTTTTCTAGAAGATAAACTATCAGATCAACGGAAAAACCCTCTTTATATTTATACCAGCGATAAACTGGTTGGTTCTTATTACCTTGAAAACTCACTAAGGTACGAGATAATTGCTCAGAATCAAGTAATTTGTCTTGAAAATAATTAAATAATTCTTGATCGAGATCGTTGATTTCTAACAATCTTTCTGCTACATTAACCGAACTATTAATCATTTAGGTTTACTGGCGAAATTGCCGAAAAATAATTATCAGAGTTTATCTTTATGGCTCTCCTAGGTTTGGTGGGTAAAATGTATTCTAAGATACATTTCTCAAGAGCGAGGGGGTGGAACGAACCACAAAGACACAAAGGACACAAAGATCGATCGATCATAATGTAAGTTAAACTGATCATACAGAACCTAGAAGAGCCTCTTTATTTGAGGGGTAATTTTAATCGGTGGGGAAAGGGCGATACTTAAGGGTTAATTCTCGCACCGATTCCCCTAGATTTAATCTCAATCCCCTAGACAAATACCCAAACCCCTGGCGGTTTTGACTAAAGTTTCTTCGGGATCGACGACGCGATAGGTTTTAATCGCCTCCTCAATGGGAACACTGACCACTTGCCGATTTTGCCAGGCCACCATGCGATCGAATTCCCTCCTGGCGATCAGATCCACGGCCGCCACCCCAAAAGCCGCCCCCAGTAGGCGATCCATCGGAGAAGGAATGCCCCCCCGTTGAATGTGGCCCAGGAAAGTCACTCTCGTTTCGGCCCCGGTTTCCCTGGCAACTTCTTCGGCTAAATAGCGACCGATTCCCCCGAGACGATCTTCCCCTAGGGCTTCCTTTTGCACTAGGCGATTGCCAGTTTCGGTACGCACAGCCTCGGAGACAATAATCAGAGAAAACTGTTTATCCATACGCTGCCGCTGCCGGATCTTCTCGCAGACCTTCTCTAATCGGTAGGGAATTTCGGGAATGAGAATGATATCGGCCCCCCCCGCAATACCGGCAGCCAGGGCGATATGGCCGGCATCTCTACCCATAACTTCTAGAATCATCACCCGGTTATGACTAGCGGCGGTAAAATGGAGGCGATCGAGGGCTTCTGTAGCGATATTAGTAGCTGTATCGAAGCCGATGGAGACTTCTGTAGCTCCCACATCATTATCGATGGTTTTGGGGATACCGATCAGATTAATGCCTCCCTGTTGGGCAATACGACGCAAAATCGCCAGACTACCATCGCCACCGATGCCGATCAGGGCATCCAGTCCCAGACTATGATAGCCGTCGATGATGTCCTGAGAGCGATCGATCAGGGTTCCATCCGGCATCGGGAAAGCGAAGGGATCCCCCTTATTGGTAGTGCCGAGAATTGTTCCCCCCATCACTAACAGGCGATCAACCCCTTCAATATCAAAGATCGTGGTTTTGGGGGGACGGCTAATTAATCCGTTAGTTGCTTCTCGAATACCCACCACTTCCCAGCCATAATTGCCACTGGCATGGTGGACAACGGCACGAATGGCGGCATTTAAACCCGCACAGTCGCCACCACTGGTGAGAATTCCAATGCGTTTTTTTTCACCCATAGGTTTTTGTCAGGAGATCAACAAATCTATATTTAGGGAAAAGTTGCGGATAATGCCTAAAAATTAAGAAAGTTTCTAGATCGTCCCTGACAGCTAGGGGAAAAATCCGCTCCCATCGCCTCAGTAATTGATCACGAGCAGGGTATGCAGGGCGACACGGATTCCCATTATACTAGAAATTATATAGCAATTCTAGGGCATTTGTCAACCCTAATGTACGAGAAATTTTCTGATAACTGATAGCCGATCAATTTAACTATTTACTGCTTGCTGAAGACGGGATAGATCCCAACCTTTTTGATTGAGAAGTAGCCAAGACTGCATTAAATCCGGACCGTGTAACTCCCCCATCAAAGCAGCGCGTAGAGACTTCATCACCAGACCTTTTTTAACCCGATGGGCTTTAGTTATTGTCTCCACAATACCCTTAGCAACTTCTCCAGTCAAATCGGGAGTAATAGCGGCGAGAATATCCTTGATAATATCCTTAACTCCCTCTAATTGTAATTGACTCAAAGCCTCCTGATTATAATTCGCCACAGGGGTTAAAAGTAAGCGACTTTCAGCGACAGCATCGCTTAAACGAGTTAAACTCGGACCGATGAGAGTAGCCAAATCGATCAACCAAGCTCGATCGGTTTCAGCATCAAAATTATACCCTGCTTCTTGCCAGTAAGGGAGAAGTAAAGGCACTAATTCCTCACCGGTTAAACGATGAAGATATTGACTATTAATCCAATCCAATTTCGTCCAGTCAAATTTTGCCCCCGCTTTATTTACCCGTTCTAAACTAAACACTTCTGCGGCCGTTTCAAGGGTAAAAAGTTCTTCAGTGGAATCGGGAGGAGTCCAACCCAGTAGAGTCATGTAATTAACCAAAGCTTGCGGCAAAAAACCCAGTTTTCGGAAATCATCGATCGAAGTGACTCCATCCCGTTTAGATAACTTGCGACCCTCCTGATTTAAGATCAAAGGAGTGTGGGCAAACTCTGGCACTTTTGCCCCCAAAGCTTCGTATAAAAGAATTTGTTTAGCCGTATTAGCGATGTGATCTTCCCCACGAATAACATGGGTAATTGCCATATCAATATCATCAACAACTACCGCTAAATTATAGAGAGGCTGACCGAAGTTTTCCTCGGCATTTTCCGAGGTACGAGCGATCACCATATCCCCCCCTAAATCACTACCTTTCCAGATGACTTTTTCCCGGATTAAATCCTGCCAAATAATTTCTTGATCGTCATCAATAATAAAACGAATTACTGCTTTTCTCCCCGCTTGCTCGAATTGAGCTTGTTGTTCGGGGGTGAGATAACGATGACGATTATCGTAACGGGGGGCAAGATTGCGGGCTTTTTGTTCTTCCCGCATTTTTTCCAATTCTTCTGGGGTACAATAACAACGATAGGCTAAACCTCGATCGAGCAGGGTTTGAATAGCTTGACGATAATAATTAAGGCGTTGAGTTTGAAAAAAAGGACCTTCATCCCAATTCAGTCCTAACCATTGTAGGCCCGCTTGAATATTTTCGGTATATTCTGGTCGAGAACGTTCTAAATCTGTATCTTCCACGCGCAAGATAAATTTACCCTGGTGATGATGGGCAAAAAGCCAGTTAAACACGGCTGTGCGTGCTGTTCCAATGTGTAGATTTCCCGTGGGACTGGGGGCAATACGAACTCTTACTGTCACAATCTAACTCCTAGGTTTTTTGCGGCAACGATATCCCATATTATTGCAAATTCCCCTAGACCAACTCTCGAAATTAAGAAAATTAAAGTTCTTCGTTACTTGGTATGGTTCGATAGGGGGGCATAAATCGACTAAATCCTTATCTGGCAAGAGATTTAATTGATTAGTTCGCTCTAGACAAAAAACAATTAACAAAAATCGCTAAATGCCTTTCTATATAAGGGTTACATCCCTTATAACCCCTGTCCATTGCATAACACAAACCGAAGAGCCAAAATTAAGTGGGTGGGTGCAATTAAATATAAGATGAACGTAGGTTGGGTTGAAGCATGAAACCCAACTCCCGCATGGGTTACGCTACCGCTAACCCATCCTACAAATAATTGTGCCTCCCTACTTAAATAAATAGCTACCAAGGGTGAGAAAGGAACAACAAACTCTCAAGAATTGAAGTTTCCCTCTCCGGGGAGAGGGGTTGAGGGGGATATCTTTCAGTACCCGTGTTATTTGGGAAATTTAGGCAGCGATTAAAGATTTGCTCAAAGGTTGCCAACGGAAATATCTTTCCCCACCCAATTCGAGGACAAATTTTAACCGGGGTTCCTGTTGACTAAGATTAATTAAGTATTGTTTTTCTTCCGAGGACAAAACAAAACTTTCAATAATCCAAATCACTAAACCTTTAGATTTGGGGGGTAAATTTTCTAATTGATAGGTAGCAATGGGAGGAATAAAATAAACTGGTCCCACGGCTGCTTCCCGACCAATATTTTTTTTACCTAAATGGGGGGGACGGACTCCATGAATGCCGGTAAGATAGGCACTTAAATCCCCTAGACCCCTAGCGGTGATATGCAGGACATTGTAACCAGTGGCCCGTAAACGTCTTTGATAGCGTCCCTCGTAACCCCCTTCTAAGGGTGCGTAAACGCCTAAAGCACCGTATTGTTCCAGATCGCGAATAAATGGTTTTCCTGTGGTCAGTAATGCCATAGCTAGTAAAAAAAATCTTTTCCCCTATAATCGCACGTTTTGTTAAGTTGTGCGTCAGGTGAACAGAAAAAGACTTAGGATCAAAGATAGAGAGGGACAATCGCTACTCTCTCCCGAGGAGGCAATATGTTTCACGATCTCCTTTATCCCAACGGACTGCTTTATGTCCTGATTAAACTAACTGTTTTAGCTTTAGCAGTCTTGCTCTGGTTTATGGTCGTTTCGGCCCCGGCTGTTTGAAAAAACACTGCTCTTGTACAATTAGCGTTCTATGCAATGGCTAAATTTTGTCGATGACTCCTGTTAAATTGCCGATCGATCCTTTTCTGAAACCCAACCTAACCACTAAACTACTAGGGGTTGGGTTGGTATTGACAATTATTTTTATCCTGATTGCCCTGTTTTCGCCCCTTCTGCAAGCGATCGGCATGATTCAGGATCCAACCGACATTTTAAGCAATTATCCCCTACAAGCCCCCAGTTCCGCCCATTGGTTCGGGACGAATGTGCGCGGTTATGATGTCTTTTCCCGTACCCTATTCGGGGCGCGAGCGGCCTTGTCCGTGGTATTTTTGGCCACAGGATTATCTTTAGTCATCGGGGTTCCTTTGGGGTTAATTAGCGGTTATTTGGGGGGTAAAATCGATCGAGTTCTCCTCTTTATCATGGATACCCTCTACACCTTGCCGGGGTTATTATTATCGGTGGCTCTCGCTTTCGTCTTGGGTCGTGGTATCCTCAATGTAGCGATCGCTGTTAGTATTGCCTATATTCCCCAATATTTTCGCGTGGTCAGAAATCAAACCGCCAGCGTTAAAAATGAGTTATTTATCGAAGCGGCACGAGCGATCGGAGCTACACCGGGTCGTATATTATCAAAATATCTTTTCTTTAACGTCGTCCAGAGTGTCCCAGTTCTGTTTACCCTCAACGCAGCGGATGCGATCCTGGTTTTAGGCGGTTTAGGCTTTTTAGGCTTAGGATTACCAGAAGAAGTGCCGGAATGGGGTCATGATCTCAAGGAAGCTTTGGCGGATTTATCTACAGGCATCTGGTGGACGACTTTATTCCCTGGATTAGCAATGACCACGATGGTGGTGGGTTTATCCCTCTTGGGAGAGGGGTTAAGTGAAATTTTAAACCCCCTGAGTCGTAAAGGCTAAAAGCAAGGGCCAGAGTTCCAGAGAAATCATCTGAGGAACTTCCACACCCTCAGCCTCTCTGTCCGGTAACGATGTAAGATACCCTTTGGGCGATATTGGTGGCGTGATCGGCCATGCGTTCCAGATGACGGATTAGTAAAGCCATCAGCAAGATTGGTTCCACCACACCCTTGATATCTCTTTGATGGGCGAGAGTGTGATAGAGATAATCATAGGCTCGATCGACCGTATTATCTAGTTCTTTGACCTTTGGACCAGCTTCTTGGTCGAGGTCGGCCAGAGCAACAAGGCTCGTGGCTAACATATACTGAGCATGGTGGGACATAGCCTCGATCTCACCCATACAATCGTGGGGAGTATAGGCGAATAATTTGAGAGCTATTTCGGCCAAATCCTTGGCATAATCGCCGATACGTTCCAAATCGCGCACTAATTGCATAAAAGCACTTAAAAGCCGCAAATCTTGGGCTACGGGAGCCTGTAGAGTCATGAGAGTGGCACAATCTAACTCGATTTGACGGTAGTAGCGATCGATTTCCTTGTCAAGGGGGGCGATTTTTTTCGCCATTTCCAAATCCCTAGCAAAAAGGGATTGATGACTAAGACGAAAGGATTCTTCGACCAAGGTTCCCATTCTCAGCACATCCTGTTCCAATCGCTGGAGAGAACGAGCGAAATAGGTGCGATCGCGATGATTGGTTTCTTTGGATAGGCTCACGGTCGGATTTGCGTAACATAAAACTACTCTTTCTCTACAGTCATAACAAGAAAATTTTCGATTTTGTACAGTTGTCTAGAGAACTTGACAGATTTTTTTCTCCCCACACCCCACACCCATCACCCCACCTCCTTTTTTTGACGGGGGAGAGTGACTTGTAGGCGAGCGCCCCCGGTGTTAGGATCATTTTGAGCGACGATCGAACCGCCATGGGCTTGAATAATCTCTTTAGCAATCGATAAACCCAAACCGGTACTATAATCCTTTGTGCTTTGTTTTTGACGGGTGCGGGAAGGATCACCGCGAAAGAGGCGATCAAAAACGTAGGGTAGATCCGCTTCGTTAAATCCTTTTCCATTGTCGATAACGTCAATTTTTAGCCATTTTTCCCCGATAGTATCAGATATTTCCCGAATTTCTAGGCGAATTTTTCCCTGATCGGGACTATACTTAATGGCATTATCAAAGAGATTCAGGAAAACTTGCAGCAGACGAGAGTGATCGACTTCTACGGTCCAATCCAGCGGAGAGGAATAATCTAAGCTAATCTGTTTTTGGGCGGCTATTGGGGTGACAGTCTGCCAAGCGGCGGTGATTAAGTCCTCTAGATTAATCATCTGGTATTGTAAAGATCGCCCCGCATCCGCTTGTAATTCACTGATTTCTAGCCAATCGCAGACTAATTGACTCAAACGCTCCACTTCTTTCCCCATTTGTTCTAACCAGCGTCTTTCGGGAGCTTGGAGGCGTTTTTGTAAAGCTTCGGTAAGGAGAGAAATGGAGGTTAAGGGAGTGCGTAACTCGTGAGTTAAGTCAGAGAAAGCTCGCTCGCGATTTTGCGATAATTCCACTAAAGGCTGTCTATTTTCGATAAATACAGCGATTTCACCTTCTGGCAAGGGATAACCGTAACCCTTCAAGGCAATCGATTTAGGAGCAATCACTTGGCGATCGCTAATGGGGTTGACAGGATAATTAGTCGGGTAAAAAGTCCAAGTTTGCACCTGTGGACTCTGTTTTTGGCGAGTTTCTTGAATTAATTGATCTAATTCGTAGGAGCGCACCAATTCCAGCAGCAGACGCACCTGATCTGGCTGCCAGCGATCGAGTTTTAAGAGGGTAATTGCCTGTTGATTACACCAGAGCAGTTGATTATCGGCATCTATATGAAGATAGGCGATCGGCGCTAGTTCTAGCAAGGATTTCTGAATTTCTAAGCTCTTTTCTCGCTCTTGCAGACTTTGGGAGAGAAACTGTAATTCTCGACGCACTAGGGAGGTAACGGGAAAAGAGGCCGACAAATCCACCGAATCCGAGAGAGCGCTTAGGGTTCGCTTTAACTCTCTATTTAAGCGTGAGACTTGCCAGTAACAAATACTCAAACCTAAAACTACTCCCAAAATAAAAGCGAAAATAGTCATTATCCCAGAAAGCGGCGATCGCTAAACTTGAAAATATAATCGTTCACCTAGCCAAAACGATAACCGAAACCGCGTACAGTAATCAGGTATTCCGGTTGACTGGGATCGATTTCTAGTTTTTCGCGTAACCAGCGAATGTGAACATCGACAGTTTTGGTATCTCCTAAAAAATCTGGTCCCCAAATTTGTTCAATTAACTGCTCTCTTGACCAAACTCGGCGCGGATAACTCATAAATAGGTCGAGGAGACGGAATTCTTTAGGAGAAAGGTTAATTTCTTCATGTCGCACCGTCACCCGACATTCCTGGGTATAGAGAAAAACATCGCGGAATTTTCGCACGGGAGCGGCAGCGAGGGAAGTAAATCCTTGACGACGAATGAGAGCGCGACAACGAGCGACTAATTCTCGCATACTAAAGGGTTTAGTCAGATAATCATCGGCACCCACTTCTAAACCCAAAACTCGATCGGTTTCGCTGGCCTTGGCACTTAAGATTAAAATCGGGATAATATTGCCGTGATAGCGCAACAGACGGCAGATATCAAGACCGTTGATTTGGGGTAGCATTAAATCCAAAACGACCAAATCAAACCGAGACTCACCGTGATTAGATTCTTGACTTTGCAGCAATTCTAAAGCAGCGCGACCATCACTAACACCGAGCGCCTCGTAACCTTCTTCTTCCAAAGCCAAAATAATCATATCCCGAATCACTTCTTCATCTTCAACGATTAAAATCCGATGATTGGGAACGAAATCCGTACTCGCCGACAAGGGGGGGGTGTCAAGGGTTAACATAAAAATACTTGATTATTCGTCCTAATTTTATCTCAATTGGTCAACCTGCACTCGGGGGGGTAGAGCCGAATGTTATTACAGTTATCCACCTGGTTAGAGGTGGAATCCTATCTAGAACAATCTCAGGGAATTATTATTCCTATCGGTTCCACGGAACAACACGGGCCAACGGGACTAATTGGTACAGATGCTCTGTGTGCGGAGGCGATCGCTAAAGGAGTAGGGACACAGGTACGAGCAATGGTAGCACCCACCTTAAATGTCGGTATGGCCCTACATCACACGGCTTTCCCCGGTACAATTAGTCTTCGTCCTAGCACTTTGATTCAAGTCATCCTCGACTATGTGACTTGTTTAGCTAGAGCCGGTTTTCGTCAATTTTTCTTCATTAATGGTCACGGGGGCAATATTGCCACCCTAAAAGCCGCTTTTTCGGAAACCTATTATCATTTGGATGCCCTCAATTTACCTAACACAAACGAGGTTAAATGTCAAGTGGCCAATTGGTTTATGGTGCGAGAAGTTTATCTTTTAGCCAAAGAATTGTATGGAGAGCAGGAGGGTTCCCACGCTACACCGAGCGAAGTGGCATTAACTCAGTATCTTTACCCTGAAAGCCGTAAAAATGCCTTTTTATCGGAAAAAGTGGCTTCTGGTCATGATATTTACGGTGCGGCTAATTTTCGCCAAAATTACCCCGATGGTCGTATGGGTTCCAATCCTGCTTTAGCAACTCCCGAACACGGTCAGAGATTCTATGAATTAGCGGTGAAAGAATTGAGTAATACTTATCTAGAATGGCTCTCTTGTCCTGTGTCTGAGTTGATTAGTAACTAAGCCACCGAGACCCGGAATAATTTAACTGTAACCCTAAGTAAGTAGCTGGTTATAATTAAATTAAAAATGGATTTTAGGTTCGATCCCCCCTGCCCCCCTTGATAAGGGGGGTGTCTGACAACTTTTAACGCCTACCTACTTAAGTGGTTTCAATTAAATTGAAGATAGATTTTGTCTTTGATCCCCCCTTAATCCCCCCTTAATCCCCCCTTAATAAGGGGGATATCTGAACAATTTTTAACCCCCACCCACTTAGAAAGAAAAGATAAATATCCAAAAGGAGAAAATTGATGATTGCCACCACTGACAATAACTCCAATCAAGCTCTGGCTAGTTTGCGGGAAATACAAGAACTTGCCATCGCAATTACCGCCAAAAGCCTCAATCCCGCCATGTTAACGGTTGATTTCCTCAAATATTCGGGAATAGTTCCCCCCGACTGGGAATTAAATGGCCAGCCGGTACTCAATCCCAATTACGCTCAAGTTAATTTTCAAAATGGCATCGGCATCGTCGCCCAACCCCGGAAAATTACCTTTGTGGAGATAATTAACTCTCCCGATAGCCTGAACCTGAAACTGCCAGAAATTGTCGGTTTATATCTAGATAAACTCCCTTTAGCCGAATATCAAGCCCTGAATATCGCCCCGAAAAGTATTGTTCCTCTCCCCAGTAGCCCCGATGCCGCTAAAAAATACATCACCGAAACTCTTCTCGCCCCCGGTCCCTGGCTCAATTTCGGTACAGCCCCCCTACAAGCCGGCATCAATCTACTTTATCAGTTAGAAACCTCTCAGCTATCCGTGGCGATTAACGAGGCAAAATTGCAATTACCCGATGGCAAAATTTTAGGGGCGCTATTATTTGCCGGCAACTTTAACTATAATCTGGCCGAGGGCAGCGATCGATTAAATCTGCTCAAACAATATCTGGGACAATGGCGAAAAGACCTAGAGATTTTCCGAGAATTAATCACTCAACGCTTTCTGGAAAGACAAGTCCCAGTTTTCCCCTCTAATATCAATCTGCCCCTAGGACCCCAAGGTGGACTGTAATCAGTAATCAGTCAATACTTACCGATAACCTAAAACACATCCACCCCCGCAAACCCTTGTATTTTCGCATTAGCGGCTTCCCCACAGCTGCGCGGGGTGGGGAATAATTTCCCTGGGTTAGCCAAACCTTTGGGATTAAAGCAATCCCGCACATAGCCCATAGTTTCTAAGTCAATCTCGTTGAACATGGCGGGCATATAACAATTTTTATCGATGCCGATACCGTGTTCCCCCGATAAACTGCCCCCAACCCGCACACAAAGTTTGAGAATTTCACCGCCTAATTCCTCCACTTCTGCCCAGGCCCCTTCTACCCTGTTATCGTAGAGAATCAACGGGTGTAAATTGCCATCCCCAGCGTGGAAAACATTGGCGATTTTATAACCATATTTTTCACTTAAAGCCTTAATTTCCTGAAGAACAGACACCAATTGAGTGCGGGGAATCACCCCATCTTGGACAAAATAATTAGGGCTAATTTTCCCCGCCGCCGCAAAAGCTGCTTTTCTGCCCTTCCAGAGTTTAAAGCGGGTTTCGGCATCATTAGCCGTGGTGATATTTCTCGCCCCATTTTGACGGCAAATCTCGGCAACCCGATGTTTATTACTGGCGACTTCTACTCCTAAACCATCCAATTCCACTAATAAAACTGACTCGGCATCCCGGGGATAACAGCCGGTAGCCACCACGTCTTCCACGGCGTTGATACTGAGATTATCCATAATCTCCATCCCCGCCGGAATCATTCCCGATTTAATAATATCCGCCACCGCTTGGCCCGCCGCCTCGATACTGGTAAAATCAGCCAGTAAAACACAGATAGATTCCGGAGTTTTCAGAATTCTTAGGGTGATTTCCGTGGCGATGCCTAAAGTTCCCTCGGAACCCACAAATAAACCGGTTAAATCGTAGCCCGGTTGTTCCGGTACCGCACCCCCCACATCGATAATTGAACCATCGGGAAGGACGATTTTTAAGCCCATAACGTGATTGGTAGTGACACCGTATTTTAAACAGTGAACCCCGCCGGAATTTTCCGCCACATTACCGCCGATCGAGCAGATAATTTGACTAGAGGGATCCGGTGCATAATAAAATCCCGCCCCGCTTACTGCTTGCGTCACCCAATTATTAATCACCCCAGGCTGCACCACCACCCTTTGATTATCTAAATCAACCCTGAGAATCTGATTCATCCGCGCCGTAACGATGAGAATCCCCTCTTCTAAGGGTAACGCCCCTCCCGATAAGCCCGTTCCTGCACCCCTTGCTACCCAGGCAATCTCGTTATCGTGACAGAGTTTCACCACCGCCGCAATTTCTGCGGTGCTGCGAGGCAATACCACAAGAGCGGGTCTTTGTCTGTATCCTGTGATACCATCGCACTCGTAGGTTAATAATTCATCTTTGCGACGGATGACACCATCTTTACCGAGGATCGCTTCTAGCTGTTTGATCAGATTGGGGGAGATTTTCGGGGGATTTTTGAGTAACATAGGTTTCAGGGCGGCGGAGTCGCCATAAAATCGCTCTATAGGTTAAAATTTCGCAAAAAAGCCAAAAATGAAGCTTTAAAAACTGCTCTCTCCTATTTTACCACTACAACCCCTTCCTCTGTAGAAATCGGGTGTATCTCGCACTTGCAGCAATACCGACAACCAGCAATTATCGGTGACTTTTAGATTATTACAGATATATCAGCAGCCGTCTGTAAGCATCCCACCGAAAAACTAATGCGCGGGGGCTTGGGGG
>NZ_JADEVX010000121.1:0-13732 GCF_015207925.1 Microcystis sp. LEGE 00066
CCACACCCCACACCCCACACCCTACCCCCCGGAAAAACTTTTTCAGCAAACCCTATTTAAGCGGCACAAACTATCTCAATTATAAAAATTTGGCTCTTCTGGTTTCTGTGTGGAAACGGGGTCTATACTGATAGTTTCTTCAGCAAAATAGTCCCAAAAGTCTTTCCGGGTAAACATTTCACGATTCTATAGGCAAAAATTATCACACAAAGTCGAGAAGAACCCAAATGGTTTACCCGTTTAGCTGTGGGGGCGGTTATTTATCAAACCCTCGAATCCCTGGGTTTAAAATATCCCACCGTTACCGAAGAACATCGCCAAGCTTTACTGAAAGCCAAAGAAATCCTCGAAAACGAGCCAGATTAAAAATGGAAGAAAATCCCTAAAAAGCGATAATTGCCGGAAAATCGATCGTATAATCAATGTCGATTTTCAAGAATTCCCCCTATGAATTATCGCATCGACCGCCGCACCTATGCAGAAACCTACGGCCCCACCGTCGGAGATAAAGTTCGCCTAGCAGACACGGAATTATTTATCGAAGTCGAAAAAGATTTCACCACCTACGGCGATGAGGTAAAATTCGGCGGCGGTAAAGTAATTCGCGATGGTATGGGCCAATCCCCCATTTCTAGGGAAGATGGGGCGGTAGATTTGGTGATTACTAATGCCCTAATTCTCGACTGGTGGGGTATCGTTAAAGCCGATGTGGGCATTAAAGACGGCAAAATTTATAAAATCGGTAAAGCCGGCAATCCCCACATTCAAGATAATGTCGATATTATCATCGGTCCTGCTACCGAGGCATTAGCCGGGGAAGGGATGATTTTGACAGCAGGGGGGATTGATGCCCATATTCATTTTATCTGTCCCCAACAAATTGAGACAGCGATTGCGTCGGGGATTACCACGATGATTGGTGGCGGGACTGGACCTGCGACGGGAACTAATGCCACCACCTGCACCCCGGGAGAATGGAACATCTATCGAATGCTAGAGGCCGCCGAAGCTTTCCCGATGAATTTGGGTTTTTTGGGTAAAGGCAATAGCAGTCAGCCGGAAGGACTAGCGGAACAGGTAAAAGCGGGGGTAATTGGCTTAAAACTCCATGAAGATTGGGGAACCACTCCGGCAGCCATTGATACTTGTTTAAGCGTGGCCGATAAGTACGATGTGCAGGTGGCGATTCATACCGATACTCTCAATGAGGCCGGTTTTGTTGAGGCCACTATCGCCGCTTTTAAAAATCGCGTCATTCACACCTACCACACGGAAGGGGCCGGCGGTGGTCATGCTCCCGATATTATCAAGGTTTGCGGGGAAATGAACGTTTTACCCTCTTCTACTAATCCCACTCGTCCCTATACGACGAATACCTTAGAGGAACACCTTGATATGTTGATGGTTTGTCATCATCTAGACCGGAGTATTCCCGAAGATGTGGCCTTTGCCGAATCCCGCATCCGCCGCGAAACTATTGCCGCCGAGGATATTCTCCACGATTTAGGGGCTTTTAGTATCATTTCCTCCGATTCTCAAGCGATGGGACGGGTGGGAGAAGTAATTATCCGCACTTGGCAAACTGCCCACAAAATGCGGGTACAACGGGGCAGACTGACCGGGGAAACGGGAGAGAATGATAATCTGCGAGCAAGACGATATATTGCTAAATATACGATTAATCCTGCTATTACCCATGGTGTCTCCGATTATGTCGGTTCCATCGAGGTGGGCAAATTAGCCGATTTGGTTCTCTGGAAACCGGCATTTTTTGGCGTAAAACCAGAAATTGTCCTGAAAGGCGGTTTAATCGCCTGGGCGCAAATGGGCGATGCTAATGCCAGTATTCCCACACCCCAACCGGTTTATATGCGTCCCATGTTTGCCTCTTTTGGTGGTGCGATCGCCAAAACTTCCTTGACATTTGTTTCTAAATATGCTATGAAAGCGGGCATTCCTGAGAAGTTAAAGCTGAAAAAAACCGCCGTGGCAGTGTCGAATACGCGCAATATCAGTAAGGCTAGTATGAAGCTAAATGACGCTTTACCGCGCATGGAAGTTAATCCCGAAACCTACGAAGTGCGTGCTGACGGGGAATTATTAATCTGTGAACCGGCTACGGTTTTACCCATGGCCCAACGCTATTTCCTATTTTGAATTCGATTTCAGAAAACGGGTTTTTTCAAAAAACCCGTTTTCTTTTTGAATCACAGTTAAGGATTAGTAGGAAAATTTGGGAAAAATAACTTAACTAATCCTGCCATTAGTGCAGTAACAATGGCAACAAAGATGGTTCGATTAGTAAATTCCAAGTTATCTAGGCGTTTATTCACACCTGTTAATTCTCCTTTAATATTTGCTATGTCAACTCTTAAGTTATTCACTTCTTCAGATAACTTGTCTATTTTGCTATTAAGTTGTTCAGATAATCTGTCTATTTTGCCATTAAGTTGTTCAGATGACTTGTCTATTTTGTCATTAACTTCTTTGAATTGTCCTACAATAAAGTCTTTTAATCTCTTCGGGTCTAATTCCCCGCCGCTCGCGGCGTACAATAGAAAAATGAGTGAATACATCCATAAGAGCCATAATGTAAGTGTTTTGCTATATCATTTAGTGTTCCCAGCCAAATATCGTAAAGCCGTTTTCGACGAACAGGTAGATAGCTTGTTGAAAGAAGTCTGTCTAGAGATGGAAAAACGATACGAGATAAAGTTTGTAGAAATTGGAGTGGATAAAGATCATGTGCATTTTCTGGTGCAATCAGTACCGACCTATAGTGTGACAAGGATAGTGACAATGATTAAAAGTATAACGGCGAGAGAAATTTTCAAAAAGTGTCCTCAAGTGAAAAAGCAGTTGTGGGGAGGAGAGTTTTGGAGTGATGGATATTACGCAAGTACGGTAGGAAAGCATGGGGATGAAGGTATGATAGCGAGATATGTAAAAGAACAAGATAAAGAATACCTGCAGCTACACCAAAATCTACAATTGAGTCTATTTTGATTCTGATACCCCGTCCGCTTGCGGCGGGGTAGTTCATTTCTTTGAGGTCGTTTTCTGTAAATGTTGCCATTGTGTGACTCTCCTAGTAATTGTTTGTGATACCAATAACTTTACTACTAAGTTTAACTCCTAACCCTTCATCAGTTAAATTTCATCGAAGTTGCATCACCAGAAGGAATAAAACTGGCCCAATAAAAAGGATGTTTTTGCTTCTCACCCTTGAGCATTCCTAGTTGAATTTGTCGTAAAGCTTCACTGCGTCCTTCTCCTTTTTGTAAGCGTCCATAATAGGCGACCATTAAATCTTTAGTTGCGTCATCAGATACTTTCCAAAGGCTAATTAATTGGCTTTCACTTCCCGCAATAACTAAAGCACGGCGCAATCCATAAACTCCCTGACCGATTTTAATATCTCCTTTCCCCGTATCGCAAGCAGAAAGAACAACTAATTTGGTTCCCACTAAGTTTAAATTGGTAGTTTCTAAAGCAGTTAAAACCCCATCATCTCCTGCACTTTGACCGATTGTAACTCCTGCTAAAACTAACCCAGAACGCAATAAAGGATTCTCAATAACATTGCGTTCCGGTTTAAAAAAACCATGGGTAGCGATGTGGAGAATATTCGGTTTTTTCACTTGTTTGACGGCGTTTTCTGTGGCTTGAGAACCAGTTAAAACAGTGGCTTGAGGTAAGAGATTTTTAATTGCTTTAGCTTCTTCCTCTGTACCCGGAAGACCGGGAAAAGTAAACTCAGACAGGTCTATGGAACGAGTGAGAGCGACTTTTTCCCCTACTTTACCGTAGAAAGGATCAGCTACAATAAGGGGAGATTGTTGACTAGCAAATTTATCTTTTAGACGCAGTAAATCCCGTCCAGAAGTGAGATAGGTAATATGATAATTTTCCACTAAGTATTGATTATTTTCATCCACTAAAGCTTCAAAGGGAATTAAATTAAGTGCATCATCAGGAGAAAGCAGAATTGTTTTAGTATTGCCTAATAATTGACGGATAGGCTGCATCAATGTCTCATCAAGTTGACGCGCTGATTTTTGCAGTTGAGGGAGAGGAGTTTGTGCGTCTGCAAGATTGTTACGGAAGTAAATTAATTTGTCATCAATCGGTTTGGCTTCCCCTAAATCCTTGGCTTTGATGTCACCATTGGGATAGAGAATATAAACAGCATAACGAGGATTGCCAAAGCGTTGATTTTCAGGTGCTTTAGGATTAAAAGGTCGATAGCGGACTATTTCAACTAAAGCAGCATCAGCAGGAATTAGTTTTTGAATACCTTCCAGGGTAATGGGTTGGGATAAACTACGAAATTCGGCACTACGAACACCGATTTTACCCTCTATTTCTTTTGCTTTTGCGGTAACTTCGTCAAGTTGTTGACGGTAAATTTCTTCTGAGGGAAAATCATCAGGCTTTTTAAAAGTCAGATTAGATAGTTGAGTCCGAACTTCAATCAGTTGAGTTAATAATTGTTGACTTTCGGGGTCATCAGTACGTTGTCGGAGAATTTGTAAGCTATTGGTTGAAACATCTAAAATTCGTCCTTTGCGTTCTAAGATAGTTTTCAAGGCGAGACGGGTTGCTTCTGGGTTATTCGGTGCAGCTTGAAGATTGAGGGAAATCACCCCATCAGTCGTCCCTAAAACCTTTGCCATATAATCTTGTTTTTGCTTGTCATCCCCCATTTTTAGATTTTCTGAGAGGTTGTATTCTTCTACTGCAAGTCCTTGGGTTCGATAATTAATTGCTTGAGGAATATCATCTTGAGACTGGTAAAATACAGCCAAATTGTTGAGACCGGTGGCGGTAGAGGGATGGTTGTCTCCTAATTGTTGTTTCTTGATAGCTAAGGACCTGTGGTAGAGGGGTTCGGCTTCGCTGTATCTTCCTTGGGACTCGTAAAGTAATGCCAAATTGTTGAGACCGGTGGCGGTAGAGGGATGGTTGTCTCCTAATTGTTGTTTCCATATAGCTAAAGCTTGTTTGTAGAGGGGTTCGGCTTCGCTATATCTTCCTTGAACTCTGTAAAGTGCAGCCAAATTGTTGAGACTGGTGGCGGTATTGGGATGGTTGTCTCCTAATTGTGCTTTATGGATAGCTAAAGCTTGTTGGTAGAAGGGTTCTGCTTCGGCATATTTTTCTTGAAATAAGTAAAGTGAGGATAAATTGTTGAGACTTTGTGCGGTATCGGGATGGTTGTCTCCTAATTGTTGTTTCCTGATAGCTAAAGCCTGTTTGTAGAGGGGTTCGGCTTCACTGTATCTTCCTTGAACTCTGTAAAGTGCTGCCAAATTGTTGAGACTTTGTGCAGTGTCGGGATGGTTGTCACCTAATTGTTGTTTGCTGATAGCTAAAGCCTGATTGTAGAGGGGTTCGGCTTCGCTGTATCTTCCTTGAAGACGGTAAAGTGCTGCCAAATTGTTGAGACTGGCGGCGGTATCGGGATGGTTGTCTCCTAATTGTTGTTTCCTGATAGCTAAAGCTTGTTTGTAGATGGGTTCGGCTTCGCTGTATCTTCCTTGAGACTCGTAAAGTCCTGCCAAATTGTTGAGACTGGTGGCGGTATCGGGATGGTTGTCTCCTAATTGTTGTTTCCTGATAGCTAAAGCTTGTTTGTAGATGGGTTCGGCTTCGCTGTATCTTCCTTGAGACTCGTAAAGTGCAGCCAAATTGTTGAGACTGGTGGCGGTATCGGGATGATTGTCTCCTAATTGTTGTTTGATGATAGCTAAAGCTTGTTTGTAGAGGGGTTCGGCTTCACTGTATCTTCCTTGGGACTCGTAAAGTCCTGCCAAATTGTTGAGACTTTGTGCGGTATCGGGATGGTTGTCTCCTAATTGTTGTTTCCTGATAGCTAAGGCTTGTTTGAAGAGGGGTTCGGCTTCGCTGTATCTTCCTTGAGACTCGTAAAGTGCAGCCAAATTGTTGAGACTTTGTGCGGTATCGGGATGGTTGTCTCCTAATTGTTGTTTCCTGATAGCTAAAGCCTGTTTGTAGAGGGGTTCGGCTTCGCTGTATCTTCCTTGGGATTCGTAAAGTCCTGCCAAATTGTTGAGACTGGTGGCGGTAGAGGGATGGTTGTCTCCTAATTGTTGTTTCCTGATAGCTAAAGCCTGTTTGTAGAGGGGTTCGGCTTCGCTGTATCTTCCTTGGGATTCGTAAAGTCCTGCCAAATTGTTGAGACTGGTGGCGGTAGAGGGATGGTTGTCTCCTAATTGTTTTTTGATGATAGCTAAAGCTTGTTTGTAGAGGGGTTCGGCTTCGCTATATCTTCCTTGAGACTGGTAAAGTAATGCCAAATTGTTGAGACTGGAGGCGGTATCGGGATGGTTGTCTCCTAATTGTTGTTTGATGATAGCTAAAGCTTGTTCTGCTAGGGGAATCGCCTCGTTATATTTCCCCTGCTGATACAATTGAATAACTTGCTGATTTAGCCTCTCTGCTTCGGCTAATTTATCTTGCGGTGAAACCTGAGAAATCACCTGTCCCACCGTTGGGGTTAAGATGACTCCCGATAATCCCATCATCCCGGTAATGACGACAACCGCTATCCCTGATTTGATTGATACTTTCATTGGTTTTTTATCCCTAGAGTTTATTGATAGGCAAAAACATCAACTTGAATAGATTTGTCGGGTTGGGCCTTGTGCTGTAGTAAAATTCTGATTTTTTCTGCCGTTTCACTGCTAAAAACAACCTCACCACAGTTATAACATACTTGAGCGGGGATTTTTTCAACTAAGATTAGGCTACCATCAATCCTAAAAGTTTCATCGACTAATTTTTGTTCGGCATCTTTTGCACCACATACATGACAGACAAACATAATTATCTCCTAATTAAATAATTCATACATATTTTTTGACGTATTTGTGAGAAGGAGAATTTGTTTTAAGTACCATAATTAGTATAAGGCCGTTTATAAGGTGGTTGCAGTCCTAAAACAATATCCTCCCTCCTAACACCCATTGAAATTAAATCTTCTGCTGGATTCAATTCCGTTAAATTTTGTTGTAGCCAAATCTTATTATCACGAACATCAAAATGAACAATCGAGCGGTAAACTCGTTTTAAACCTTCCCATCCTACATTCATCCACTGATAATGATCCCGTTCCACATCAAATATTAATTGTACTTCTACATCTTCACTGGTAACATCTTCTGCTACATAGCGACTTAACAAATTTTGCACTGCTTGACGATATTTTATGAGTTTATCTTTATCCATTGTTTGATTACCTCCGTATAAAAGTAGTAGCTATCATCAATAATTTAACTTTTATCCTTACTCCCTCCTTAAAATGTCATTAATTATTTTATCCAATTCCTGAACCTGCGAAATATCCCCTAACTGATTATAAGTCCCCTTCGCCTTAGTTAACCACTGTATCGCCTCATTCTTATTTCCCAAGAGACGATAAGCTATTCCTAAACCCGCTTGTATCTCCGCTTGTCCTGACAAATTCTGCGTATTTGTTGCCAGTTTTAACGCTTTTTCATAAGGTTTTTTTGCCAACTGAGGTAAACCCATCTTAAGGTAAGTATCCCCTAACAGTTGATAAACCGTAGCAATCTGACTATTTTGCTTCACCAATCCTTCTAATACCTCAACCGCATCCCCATACAACCCATAACCTCGATAAATATGCGCTAAAACTAACCCTGCTTCCTCCGGGGATAATTGCTGCTGTTGAACAGTTTTAACAGCATCTAAAACCGTTTTTTGAGTCTGTTCATCTAATACTCTAAACCCGACGTTTTCATCATCACGTCTAGAAGACGCACCATTATCAGCTTCTATGATTACTCGATATCGCCTTCCTGCTTCCAGAAGAGGTTCACCAGGATAGACTATTTCAGTTTTATTTGTCTGCGTTTCCCAATTAACCCCATCTATTTTGACAGTATAATTAGTTGCACCCGGAACAGCATTCCACCGCAATCGAGGACGATTGGTGAGAATATTCGTTTGACGAGGAGTAATTAGATAAGGTAATTTTGCTAAAACTTTCTCTGTTTTTCCTGTTGGACGGAGGGTTGTATTATTACTATTGGGAAGTGGAATCACAGGATTTCCCCGAGGACAGCCATTAGAAACAATATACCTTCCCGGTTTAACCGTCCACTTCTTGAGATTACTACAATAAACCTTAACCGAAGCGTTAGCTGCCACTTCTAACTTATCATCAAAACTGAGGGTAAGTCCGACAGAAGCAGGAAGGGGTTTTTTCCATTGTGGTTTTTTAACAGTAACTTTCCCTTTTACCTCAAAAATCGTGTTAACTCCAACAGTGTTGCTAAAAGTCGCCGCCGGAAATACTACCGTAATTAATATCAGGGAAATGGGGGTAAAGAGTTTGAGAAATTTATTCATGGGTTGAATCAATTGGGGTTTGGCTTTAATTAGGTTCGTTGTTGAACTTTAGTCATAAGATTTCAGAAAACGGGTTTTTTCAAAAAACCCGTTTTCTCGTCTAACTTGTTATACTATACTACTACAACTTAAAACCTCACCATTCCCTAATCTTCCCTACGGGGTTGGAGACAAGCTTTGCACCCTCACTGAAGGAGTAATTTCCCACTTCCACTCGCAACTATAGAATTAGCTATAATAAAATTACCACAGGTATCATCTTCATATTTCTGGAAACTATATGACCTTAAAACAATTAGACCGAATTACTTTTAACTCCAAAATTATGGCAGGTCAAGCCTGTATTCGAGGAATGCGTATTCCTGTTTCTTTAATTCTTAATCTACTTGCTAACGAAAAGCCGATGGAGGAAATATTAGAGGAATACCCTGACCTAGAAAGAGAAGATATTCACCAATGTTTATTATATGCTTCTTGGTTAGCCAGAGAACAAGTTCATTATTTTGAATTAATCGAGCAATGGAGATAGAGTTTCTAGCCGATATGGGGATTTATCTGCGTACAGTCTCATGGTTAAGAGAACAAGGTTATGATGTCGTTCATCTTCGAGATGAAGGCTTACAAACTTTATCTGATCAGGAAATTCTTGCCAAAGCAAAAAGAGAAAAGCGGATAATTTTAACTGTCGATCTAGATTTTTCTCAACTTCTCGCTATTAGTGGTGATAATTTACCAAGTGTCATCCTATTCCGTTTAGGCAATGAAAACTACAATCTAATTAATCAGCGTTTAACTATAGTTTTACGAGATTGTACAAAAGCATTAAAGACGGGAGCAATTGTGTCAGTAACAGATCGTATTTTTCGGATTATATTTTTACCAATTTAAGATTTTTGCTTTATAGCGTTCATGGAGTCTTCCCGTTAATTCCATCTTAAATATTGTGTTCCAAAAGCGAACACCTTTATTATTGAGTACATATTATAACATTGGCAAATAATCTCTGTGTTCTTTGTGTCTCTGTGGTTAATTACACTTCGTTTCTGAATAGTCACCAATAATTATAGGTTCTTTGTTGGGAATTTTGACAATAATTTCGACAGTTCCACCTAAGGCGTTAACTACTTCGCGCAGTGTATTTAGCTCTAGATTTTGCTCTTGTTTAAGTTTAGGTACTATTGATTGCTGTACTTCAAGATACTTTGCCAATTCTGATGAAGATAAACCTAGTTTTTCTTGCAAATATTTAAGCGTAAGTTCCTCTAAATAAATTTGAGAAGCTCTTGCTTTAATACTTGCTTGTCGTTCTTTACCAAGTTTATTAAATTCTTCCGAGAAGTTAGTATATTCTTTCATGACTTTTCTTCCTTAAGTTTTTCCAGATATTTTTGATAACGTTGATCTGCTATAGGAATATTTTCTTTGTACCATCTTTTGTTACCTGACTTGTTCCCCCCAACAAGTAAAATTGCTTGTCGATGAGGATCAAAGGCAAATAAAACACGCCACATAAAACAATGTCAAGCTTTCAGTTAAACATTCGGCTCTCTTGCCATCATCAGTATAAATTATAAAATCGGTGAATAATCTCTGTGTTCTTTGTATCTCTGTGGTTAATTCCCCTCGATAATCTCCGTACCTTGCTCCAACTCAAAAATGCTATGATAAAAACAAACTATCACTTCTTATCAAGTATGGACAAACAAAAACCTCACTCAACTGTAGAATCAGACGATTTAATGGAAGAACTCGATGCTAAATGGGATGCACTGGAAAATGACCCAGAATTTTTAGCAAAACCTATCTGGCAACAAATTATAGAAATTGGTAACGTTGTTCCCCAATCAGAATGGCGAAAACACTTACCTACAGACTTTGCGCGTAATTTTGAACACTATATGTACGGCGCACCAAGAGAAGATGAGGAAGAATGAAACAAATTTTCGCAAAACATTTACCTGACCAGATAATTTAGGTTATTATTAACTTATTCTCTTTAATCTAAAAGGAAACTTTAATCATGACTAACTTAAACAATCATTCAACCTCTAACACATCCGAAGAGCCTGAGTTATCAATGGAAGAACTCGATGCTAAATGGGATGCACTAGAAAATGACCCAGAATTTCGCAAAAAACCTTTTTGGCAAAGAATTGTTGAGATTGGTAACGTTGTTCCCCAATCAGAATGGCGAAAACACTTTCCCAGAGACTTTGCGCGTAACGCGGAACATTATATGTACGGCGCACCGAGAGAAGATGAGGAAGAATAACAAACACAGAACTAACGTCAATTCAAAGTTATAATATATGTAGTAAACCAATCCCACTAAATGATTATGAATCCCCCAAACAATCCCACTCGCACAGAAGAAATTCCGACAATAGAGGAACTTCCGACAATAGCTGAATTACAAGCAAAATTCGCTCAACTTCAAGCTGATCCCGAATTCCGCAAAAAACCTTTTTGGCAAAGAATTGCAGAAATTGGCGCACTTGTTCCCCAGTCAGAATGGCGAAAACACTTACCTACAGACTTTGCGCGTAATTTTGAACACTATATGTACGGCGCACCAAGAGAAGATGAGGAAGAATGAGAAAAATTTTCTTAGATACATCCTATTTGCAAGCACTCGCTGATTATAGAGACAATCTCCATGAACTTGCCACACTAATGACAGTAAGACTAGGAAAATTTACAGGAATTACTAGCGAAATGATTTTGACAGAATTACTTAACGCATTGTCAGGAAGAGGAGATTATCTACGCCAATCTGCTATTAACTTAACCAACGATTTGAAAAACGATTCTAGTATAGAAATCATTCCCCAAACCAGTGAACAATTTCAGCAGGCTTTTGATTTTTATCAAAGACGATTAGATAAAGGTTACAGTTTAACTGATTGTGCTTCCATGCAGATTATGAGACAACTGGAAATCTATGAAATCTTAACCTTTGATAAGCATTTTCAGCAAGAAGTATTTAGTGCATTACTCAGAGAATAGTCACTAAACTTTACTTCACTTTAATTTTTTTCCTCGCTTCATATAACCATTGATCCTCCTCTGTGTTAATTTCCCTCCCTTCGGCTAATTTAAGACATTTACGCCAATTTTCCTGAGATGATTTCTTGTCTTCTTTTTCTAAAAGTTGAGCATAAATACAAAAAGCAGCACCGGGATTGCGGATAAATTTCTGATAAGCTGGATTTTCAGCGATACTAATAGCAACTAAAAGATTAGGAACTGCATCTTCACTACGATTTTGCTTAAATTTGGCCCAGCCTAGATTTTTATAAATACTATATTTTTGTAATGCTAAATTGCGTTTCTCATCTTCAGTAAATTGGTCTAACTTTTCATCTTTTTCTGCTAATAATCTCTTAGCTGTTTCCAGTAACTCTACCGCTTCTGCATTCTTATTATCTCGCAGATACCAATAAGCGAGATTATTATAAGCATCTATAAAACCACCTTTTGCCGCAATTAAATAGTGTTTCTTCCCATTAGTCAAATCCTGTAACTCTTCGTAAAGTGTTGCCAACTTATAATGAGCATCTAAATTATCTGGATCTAACTCAATTGCTTTTAAATATTTCTCTTCGGCTGAAGCTAAATTAGGAAGTTCTTGACTTGCTGGCGGCGGAGATTGTAAACGGATTCCTTCTTGCTTATAAAGATCAGAAAACCAAGAGAAATGTAACCAAATGCTTAATAGTAAGGCAAAAATTATTACTGTTACCAAAAACTGTACTTTTTCATGCCAATATTCAGCAATCCTACGAAATTTCATTAACTTAACAAAACTCTTTTGTCGCTTCTGTGTCAGCGCATTTTCAGTTTGTAATAAAGAAATGAAAGTCGAAAAAATAACACCCCCTATTTCTAGCAAACCTGAACCACCACTAAGAAACCGAGTAGCAATCGTTCCGATTAATGTAAAATTAACCCCTAATAAAACCAGCTTACCGCTTCTCAATAGCCAATCAAAGCGATTGCAAGGATGCAGAGATTCCCTGCTTTCTAAATGCCACCACCAAGCTTGAGCAGAAATAGGTAAAGTCTCCCGATATTCAGCTAAGTCAAGAACTTGAGTAATTTTGTAACTTTTCTGTTTTAATCTATTATCTTGTTCGATTAATTTTGACGACATATCAACCGAAATTTCCGCCTCAGCTTCCATTTGTTTATGAAGAGCATCTCTGGCGGCAATAATTTCTAAAGCCTGTGCTTTTTTCAGAGATTTATTATGAGAAGTATCTAAATAATTTAGAGCATTCTGGTAACGCTCTAAAGAAACTTGAAAGGGTGTCGGCATAGGTGCAGGAGAATTCATATTATACTAAATCCGTTGAGCATAGGTTATTTATAAGGACAGGCAAAAGGCAAGAGGCAAAAGGCAAAAGGCAAAAGGGGGAATAAATAATCAGTTTTTAATAACCAGATTTAGTATTATACAATCCTAAAAGTTTAGTTTCTTTCACTGTTTGAGGGTAAAAAATACTCCAGCAAAACTGGCTGATGATACTAAATCCTGTTTAAAAAGTATAGGAAAGTGGGAAGATGGGGCAAAAAACCAAAGAAATTAGGAACCATAGGTCCCTAATTCCTGTAGTATATGCCATTGTATGTAACGGGCTTGGAGAGACTCGAACTCCCGACCTTGTGGTCCGTAGCCACACGCTCTAATCCACTAAGCTACAAGCCCTTGTTTTTCTCAACAGTAAACTAATATAGCACAGGTTCATTCAATGACGCAAGAGGGTAAAGAAAAATTATCTCATCTCGACAGCCAAGGCGAGGCCCAGATGGTGGATGTATCGGAGAAAATGCCCACTAAACGCACTGCTATCGCCCTAGGACAAGTGAGAATGATAAAAACGACTTTTGAAGCCATAGAACAGGGAAATGCGCCTAAAGGTGACGTTTTAGGGACGGCCAGACTAGCGGGAATTATGGCAGCTAAACAAACTTCCTCCTTAATTCCCCTTTGCCATCCCTTACCCCTGCAAAAAATCAATGTTCAGATTATCCCGAAAGCAGAGTTACCCGGCTACGAAATTCGCGCAGAAGTGGTGACAAAATCGGAAACTGGGGTAGAAATGGAGGCTTTAACGGCGGTATCTGTGGCAGCCTTGACTTTATACGATATGGCTAAAGCGTTAGAAAAATCAATCCTGATTGAAAATATCCGTCTGCTGAGTAAAACAGGAGGGAAATCAGATTATCATCAGGATACCCTGTTGCCATGAAAACCCTAAGTAGGGTTTGCGGCAAAAAGTTTTTCCTGGTGGCAGGGTGTGGGGTGTGGGGTGTGGGGTGTAGGGTGTGGGGT
>NZ_JADEVX010000122.1:0-13493 GCF_015207925.1 Microcystis sp. LEGE 00066
AACTAATCCGGTCTAAAAATATGTAACCATCTATACAGCTTGCTGAGAATTTGGCCCCAAATTCTACGGGTTTTCCAGCTTTTCCTCTGACTATCGGACGGATATGGGGTTGAGTTAAGCTGACAATAGAGCCAAAAAAAGCTTCCCTGCTACCTGCCATTTGCTCCCACCGCTTGACCATCTCCAATCAGGATAAACGCCGCCCAAAAGAAAGGATGAAGGTCAATATGGGCGAGTTTTGCTTGACGGAGGGCTTCCGCTTTGGTCATGCCCTGTTGTAAATTAGTATAAAATTGATTTAAAATCGCCGCCGTGGGCAATTTTGGGCTGTTTTGTTGGGAATATTGCACCAAATCGGTAGCATTCCAAAGACTGGCGAGGGTAGTTTTCGCCCCCGCTCTTTCCCAAACATAGGCCAAACCCGCCAAACCAACTCCATCCACTTCCCGCGCCGTTTCACAAGCGCCAATAGTAATCAATTCGGTGTTTTGCAGTCCCAGTTTCACGGCATCTTTGAGTTCATACTCTCTCTTGTTGGCAAACAGTAGGGTATTCGCTTTCATGCCTAGGCTAGGACACCCCTCTGGACGGAAACAACCATGAGTGCCTAAGTGCAGAATAGGAAACCGAGGCGATTGACTTAAAAAAGTGTCGAGGGTGGCTTGTTGGTGTTTGTAGATTTGGCTGTTGGCATAGGTTTTTTGCAGAAAGTCGGCTTGAGCTTCTGTGCCGATTAATTCGACTTGGGTAGGACGGGGATTAGCAAAGACGAGGACACTAGGATTATTGACTTTCGGCGTGGGTTGGGGCTGCACTTTACTCAGACGGGTGAGGTAGTGAATGGGATATTTTTGCAGGAGATACTGTTGAGTTTGGTTGTCGTAGAGGGTTTCAAAGGGGATTCTTTGCAAAGCACCCGTGGCAATGATGGCCAGGGTTTGATTCGGGGCAATTTGGGCTTCAATGGGACGAATCAGCAGATCATAGAGTTGGGACCTGAGGGCGCGATCGACGATTTCTAGGTCGCTTTCCAGTTGACTGGCGTAGCGTTGCAGACGCTCATTAAGATCTTTAGGGACGGGAACTTGCTGAACCTGAAGGGTGGTACGAGTAAGGATAAAGAGGGCGACGGTATGTTCAACGTTATCTGTCCCTGTGAGTAGGACCGGTTGGAGGAGGGTGGTATTAGCAGGTAGATTGGCTTGCAGTTGGGCGAGGTCGGTGGGGGTAATTTCCAGTAAATCGGCTAATTCGGGGTATTTTTCCACGAGAGTTTCCGCTTGTTCGTTGAGGTCGGCTTGTTGTTTCAGGACTTGTTGGGAGAGGGTGTCGCTGAAATTGGTTTGTAAGTCTTGGCGCCGGGCTTCCAGTTGCCGTGCCTGTGCTTTCCACTCCTGATAAGCTTGATTGGCGACAGGATTTTTGACTTGTCCTTCCGTTCCCGCAAGGCGATCGTAATCCACGAGGTCAAAAGTGGTGCTGAGATTTGCCCATTCAAAAGCTTTTTGAGGGGAATTCTGGCGAATCAGGAGATCCACTAGGGCGATGCTTGTCCCTTGCTTACTTTCTAGGAAAGTTGCCCGCAAGGAACGGCTAACCCCCCGCCGTAGCTCCAGAATCAGATTAGCGGATTTTTCCCAAGAGTTAATCGCCACTTCTGGTTTTCCCTGATCCCGATAGACAAAACCAATATTATTGAGGGTATTGGCTTCCCCCGCGCGATCGCCCACTGCCCGCGATAAGGGTAAAGCCTGTTGATAGTAGTCTAATGCCTTCTGTTTCTCCCCTAAATCTGAATAGACAAAACCAATATTATTGAGAGTAACGGCTTCTCCAGTGCGATCGCCGACTGCCCGTCTTAAGGGTAAAGCCTGTTGGTAGTAGTCTAAAGCCTTCTGTTTCTCCCCTAAAGCACCATAGATAGCCCCAATATTACTGAGAGTGACGGCTTCCCCAGAGAGATCGCCCACTGCCCGTCTTAAGGGTAAAGCCTGTTGGAAGTAGTCTAATGCCTTCTGGTTCTCCCCTAACTCTGCATAGACACCACCAATAGTATTAAGAATAGTGGCTTCCCCAGAGCGTGCTCTTTGCGTGCCTTCGGTAGCGCCAACCGACTGAAATAGGGGTAAAGACTGTTGGTAGTAGTCTAATGCCTTCTGTTTCTCCCCTAAATCATCATAGACACGACCAATATTATGGAGAGTAACGGCTTCCCCTCTGCGATCGCCCACCGCTCGCCTTAAGGGTAAAGCCTGTTGGTAGTAGTCTAAAGCCTTCTGTTTCTCCCCTAAATCTGCATAGATAAGACCAATATCACTGAGAATTGTGGCCTCCACACTGACGTCCCCTACTGCCCGTGATAGAGGTAAAGCCTGTTGGTAGTAGTTTAATGCCTTCTGTTTCTCTCCTAAATCTGAATAGATACGCCCTAAACTGATGAGGACGACGGCTTGCTCTAATTTGCTATCAAGTTGTTGATAAAGCTTTAACGCCTGTTGCCACTTCCCCAATGCCCCCTGATAGCCTTCTAATGTTCCCGACTGGAACAATTCAGCACCTTCTTGAAGTAATCGATCAGCTTCTTGACGTAAATCCGTCTGCACCAATAGGGGGGAAGCTATAACCGTCAAATGCGGCGCTGTTACGACTAGCCCTAGACTGAGTAAGATCCCTAAACCTGTCTTCATTGCTTCCCCTCGCCAGACTCAAATGATTCTTTATTTTATCTCAATAATGCCAGTATCAGGATTTTGAGGATTGGAGGATTTTCAGGATAGATATAATATTTTTTATGATCCTTTAATTATCCTACTCCTTGCCAATAACCTAATCCTGTTAATCCCTTAATCCTCAATCCCAGTATCAGGATTTTGAGGATTGGAGGATTTTCAGGATAGGGTTGAGGGTGGGTGTCCTATTCCCTGCATCCTTTAATTATCCTACTCCTTGCCAATAACCTAATCTTGTTAATCCCTTAATCCTCAATGCCAGTATCAGGATTTTGAGGATTGGAGGATTTTCAGGATAGGGTTGAGGGTGGGTGTCCTATTCCCTGCATCCTTTAATTATCCTACTCCTTGCCAATAACCTAATCTTGTTAATCCCTTAATCCTCAATGCCAGTATCAGGATTTTGAGGATTGGAGGATTTTCAGGATAGGGTTGAGGGTGGGTGTCCTATTCCCTGCATCCTTTAATTATGTACTCCTTGCCAATAACCTAATCTTGTTAATCCCTTAATCCTCTAAATCCTGATACTGATATTTGTTATCTATTATTAAATATCTTTTTGTATTCTAAACTGGTTGCGCCAAAGTTGATTAATAAACCAACGGGAAAATTATAAGCAACGACGTAATTTTTTGCTTGTGCAAGATGGACATTTTCTAGGCGAATTACTGCTTTTAATTCGACAATGACTTTTCCTTCTACGGTAAAATCAGCGCGTCTTGTTCCGACTTGTATTCCTTCATAAAAGATAAGTTGTTCTTTTTCTCTTTCAAAGGTTAATCCTGTTTTTCCTAATTCAATATCGAGACATCTTTGATAGATGACTTCTTGAAACCCATTCCCCAGTGTTCGATGGATTTTCATACAACAACCAATAATTTTATAGGTGATTTCGTCTAATTCCATAATGCCAGTATCAGGATTTTGAGGATTGTAGGATTTTCAGGATAGGGTTGGGGGTGGGTGTCCTATTCCCTGCATCCTTTAATTATAGACTCTTCACAAGTCACCTAATCCTGTTAATCCTTTAATCCTCAATGCCAGTATCAGGATTTTGAGGATTGGAAGATTTTCAGGATAGATATAATGTTCTTTATGATCCTTTAATTATCCTACTCCTTGCCAATAACCTAATCCTGTGGCTCTCCTAGGTTTGGTGGGTAAAATGTATTCTAAGATACATTTCTCCTAGCGAGGGGGTGGAACGAACCACAAAGACACAAAGGACACAAAGATCGATCGATCCTATGTAAGTTAAACCGATCACACAGAACCTAGAAGAGCCATCCTGTTAATCCCTTAATCCTAAAAATCCTGATCTCAGGATTTAGGGGATTGGAGGATTTTCAGGATAGATATAATATTCTTTATGATCCTTTAATTATCCTACTCCTTGCCAATAACCTAATCCTGTTAATCCCTTAATCCTAAAAATCCTGATACTGATTTTTATTGACATAATTTTGGTGATTAATTTGCCCGACAACGCACCACTCCTGCCGCTTTTAACTCGCCATTAGCAAATTCTAACTGTTTCAAGACATAACCATAAGCCCCTTTCTGAGTTAAATCTCTTTGCATCCCTGGAGGCAAATCTGATAAGTTAATCTCTACCTGCTTACGCTTTTGCTTTTCCACCAAACTCAAATGCTCAAAACGGCGCGGTACAGCATAAACCGAACCACATCGCTTGTCCTCTCCCTGAATCACAATTATCGGGTTTTCGGCAATACTGATGATGGTTTCTCCCTCTAAGGTTAATTGTGTCACTTGGGCAATGGGTAGATTAAACTCCTTACCCCCTTGCTCAAAAGAAATCCGACGCTGAGAGCGATCGAACCGAGTTAACGTCACCCCCTTATAATTTCTGCTATTTTGTAACGTAATATTTGCCAATTGCGGTAAAGCCGCTTCGAGGGTAGGCGCTTGAGCGATACTAGAAACCGCCATTACCCCGCCGATGATCGCGGCAATACTCGCTCCATAGCCTAAACGTCTGACCATAACTCGCCCTACAAGGATCGCCTATAATGGCTCTAATTTTAGCATTCTTTTTTAGCGTTAGTAGCCCCCTGTGACGACTCCTTCTCCCCCGACGATTCTCCTCAATCTTGCCAGTGCCGCCGGTCTCATTGGCGCAGGATTGTACTATACGGGTTGGGTCTATCGTTGGGCATACTTTGCCTATTACCAACTAGGTATCACCAGCCTCGATTTTCCGGTTGAATCCTTCTTATTACTCCCTCTTCAAGTCTTCTTTGGTACGCCTCAAAGTATTGCTAACACCCTGATTATTGCCCTTCTGATTCCTATACTTTTTCAGCTTTCCACCCTTTGTCTTGCTTTCCTTCACTGGCAATATCAACAGTGGCTAACTAGACTGAAAAATTGGCAACTGAAAAGACAAAACCAACGCAATCGCCGAAAAATACCCTATGCTCCTCGTCCCCGCTTTCAGCGTCAATTAACCCTTCCTCTCGCTTCGGAACTGATTCTCCTGAGTTGGATTCTCTTACTCATCTTCCATCTTGCCCGGGATCAAGGTTTAAAGGATGCCCGTCGAGATGCGGTGAATCCCACTTCTACTCTCCCCGTTGTCACCCTGATTAGTGCCAAGGAACTGCTCATTTTAGGTAAAGAAGCAGGGGATCTTGACCCCAATCAGCCCCTTTTTGAAGCCCTAACGCCCGAAGATCAGCAGAGTCTCATTGGCGATCCTAATTTAGCCCGCATTATTCAACAGCGCAACCTAACCGATACGGAGCAAGATCGCGTCTGGCGATTATTACTGGAAAGAGGGGGATGGCTGTACCTTTTTCGTGCTTTACCCCAAGATGCCCCCAAAACTGAACATCCCGTACTGCTAGGTGTCGCTAAATCTAACGTCGGTCGGCAGTTGCTTATTTTAAGCCCTGAGCCGGTTAAATCCACTGAATAGTATAGAACAGTCTCAAGTTATCTACTGGTGGCGATTTCCACTTCGGGTAAGATTTCTAAAGATAAACGGGTTCTGACAGTGCCAGAAAGACGTTTAAGCAGTTGTGGGCGTAAATCGCGCAGAATATAGATTAATTCGTCTCCGGTGCGCCATTCTTCCCTTTCTGTTACTACCTGTAGGGAATTATCGCGACGCAATAGTAGGGGCAGCAGTTCACCATTTTCGATTAATTTAGTTAATCTGGTCTGTTGTTCGCTCAAATCATTGCCTTTAAAGATAGTTTTACCTAATTTAATCTGATTATCGTCTAAATACTGATTCCATTCCTTGACCGAAAAACTAGGCAGAAAAACCTGATTAACCTTATTTTTATCTGGGTTAGGGGTTCCCGCAAAGGCAGCCAACAACCGGGGAGGATGAAATTCCTCGCTGGCTCTTTGGGCTAAAACCAGATTAACCTCGCTATTATTAGTCAAAACCAGAAAAGTCCCCATGGATTCGATGCCCGCTTCTTGTAGTATTTTTGTATCAAGTGCGCTACTCTGCAGCACCGTCAAACCCTCTTCTTTTGCTTGCTGACAGGCCCTGGCATCCGTATCGATTAAAACCACGTTTTCCCCTTGTTCTTGGAATAAACAGCCGATTAAGCAACCTAGGGGATTACAACCGACGATTACTGCCCCCGTTGCCGCAGAAGAAGTGATTTTTAGCCCTTTTGCCACCCACCGCGCCGTTAATCCCTGAATAAAAACCGTCATTAAAATTGTTAAAAAGACTAAAGCTTTGATCGCTTCACCGCCATTAATACCGGCACGGGTGAGTAAAATGGCAAATAAAGAAGCTACAGAAGCGGAAACGATTCCCCTAGGGGCAACCCAAGCGATAAATAACTTATGTCGCCAATTTAGGTCACTTTTTAGGGTACACAGAGCCACACTCAGGGGACGTACCACCAGCATCAAAACCAACACGGTTAGGACGCTGCCCCAACCCAAAGCGATGACACTGGCGATCGAAAGATCCGCCGCTAATAAAATAAACAGTACCGACACGCAAAGAGTGGTTAATTGACCCTTAAAACGCCTTAATAACCGCTCATCGGGAACTGCCGCCGCTTTTAGCACAATTCCGGCCATTACCACCGCCATTAACCCCGATTCACTGCGACTAAATTGCGATAAACCAAATAATCCCCAGACTCCCGCTAAAACCACGAGATTCTTTAACTCAAAAGTCAAAAAATTGCAAGTTTTTATAATAAAACTTAACAATCCGCCTCCAGCAATGCCGATCGCCGCCCCGATGCCTAAACGCAGGGTTAAACCGGTGATAATTTCCATGGGGCGGGAATGACTATCAATAATCGTATTTAGCACCACTACGGCTAAAATTGCGCCCACAGGGTCGATTAATACCCCTTCCCCTTCCAAAAGCGTCGCCACCCGTCGATCTACGGCTACTTGCTTCAGCAAAGGCCCGATCACTGTCGGACCGGTTACTACCACTAAAGAAGCGTAAAGAAAAGCGATCGGCCAGGGAAATTCCCCCAACCAGTGGGCTGCCATACCGCCACCAATGAGAGTGATGGAAGTACCGAGGGTGACAAGATTGCGTAAACTGCCAGAAACTCGCCCTAATTCCCGTCCGCTTAGGCTTAAACCGCCTTCAAATAGGATAATCGCCACAGAGAGAGCAACAAGGACTTCTAAGCCAATTCCCAGACTTTGGGGGTGTAGAATTTCCCAACCATCGGACCCTAAAGCAATCCCAAAAATGAGCAGGAAAACAATACTGGGAACTTTCAGGTATTCGGCGATGACTTGGGCTGTAATCCCCGCCACCACAGTGATGACAATTTGCAGAGTAAGGGCGAAAGATGGATCCATGTTTAGCGATCGGTTATCGGCTATCGAGGCGGGGTTATGGTTGGGGTTTAATCATTCTAATTATAGTTTTGATTCCCGCTTCGGCCCGGTCGGGAGGAAATAAGCATAACAAGCTCCAGAAAACGGGTTTCTCAAAGAAACCCGTTTTCTAATGTAATCGCGTAGTGCTATATCATAGACTTATCAAACTTGACAAGTCTTGTCTATGCCTTCAATAGAATACCTAACTGACCAAAACGGACAACCCAAAGCCGTTGTTATTCCGATTGAACTATGGAGACAAGTATTTCCCCAAGAAGATATGTCTTGTGAAGAGTTCACCGAAGCAATAGAAGACTACTGCCTTAACCAAGCGATGGATGAGGCACAGCAGAGTCCACTGTTAGATATCGAAGAGGCACTGGCTTATTTGGAGGAATAGATTTACCTTGAAGGTTCAATATCGAAAAAGATTTCTCAAAGATTTGAAGGCATTGAAAAACCAGCCTGTTTATGAGCAAATTTTACAGCTTGCTTTTAGAGATTTACCCAATGCCAAATCATTGCAGGATATTGGTAATGTCAAGCCAATGAAGGGAGCTACCAATCGCTACCGAATACGCCTTGGTGAATATCGATTAGGAATAGCCGTTGTTGATAATAACATTGAGGTAATGCGGCTCCTACACCGACGTGAATTTTATCGCTACTTTCCCTAAATATTCATTAATTTAACTAAAAGTGAGCCATTATGAGTATAGATTCAGCCCTTAAGAATATAGTTGAGAATATGCCCGATGCTCTCAAAACTGAACTTTTACATTATGCCGAATATTTGCTCACTAAGTCTGACCGAACAGAAGAAGATAAACAAGCAGCAAAAGAATCTGTAACTGTTAAAAGAACTTTAGCCAGTTCAATAAAAGGAACTTTCGTTTTACCTTTAGCTAATGACTTTGATGCTCCCTTAGAAGACTTTAAGGACTATAGGTAATGAAGAGTGCTTTAATAGATACTCATGTCTTTATCTGGTTAGCTGAGGATGACCCAATTTTGCCTGTTTCGCTGCGAGATAGTCTTGAAAATACCGATAATGTTTTTGTAAGTATTGCTAGTTTTTGGGAAATATCGATCAAGGTAAAAATTGGTAAACTCTCTCTCTGTTCTGAAATGACCATGACTCAAAAAGATTGGGATTGAATGGCTGTGATTACCACCGTATTGATAATATCGGGAACGGTACAACCGCGACTGAGATCATTGACGGGTTTTTTTAATCCCTGTAGGATTGGACCGATGGCTAAAGCTTTCGTTTCCCGCTGCACGGCTTTATAAGTATTATTACCTGTATTCAGGTCAGGAAAAATAAACACCGTTGCTTGGCCCGCCACCTCTGATCCCGGCATTTTTTGGGCGGCTACTTCCCTATCTACCGCCGCATCGTACTGAATCGGCCCTTCTAGCTTCAAATCGGGGCGTTTTTCCCTGGCGATTTTAGTCGCTTGTCGTACTTTTTCCACGTCTTCTCCCTGGCCCGATTGACCCGAAGAATAGGAAAGCAGGGCGATTCGCGGTTCAATTCCGAATTTTTGGGCGGTTTCGGCAGAAGATAGGGCGATTTCGGCTAATTCCTCGGCACTGGGGTCGGGATTGACCGCACAATCCCCATAGACCAAGACTCGATCCTCTAGACACATAAAAAAGACCGAGGAGACGATCGCACAATCGGGCTTAGTTTTGATAATCTGGAGTGCAGGCCGAATCGTGTGTTGAGTGGTATGCACCGCCCCCGATACCATACCATCAGCATCGCCTTGATACACCATTAAAGTGCCAAAATAGGAGACATCCTGAGCATAATCCCGGGCCATATCGAGATTCATTCCCTTGGCTTTTCTCGCTTCGTAGAGGGTCTGCACATAGCTTTCAAAATGGGGACTAGCCACGGGGTTAATAATTTGCAGACGATCGAGATCGAGAGTGATACCATGTTTTTTAATCACTATTTCGATCTCGTCCGGTTGTCCCAAGAGGGTTAAATCGACGATATCCTGTTCGATTAAAACTGTGGCTGCCTGGAGGATGCGCGGTTCGGTTCCTTCGGCCAAAACGATGTGACGTTTTTGCGCTTTGGCCTGTTGTACGAGATTATAGGTGAACATCTTCGGGGTAATCCCCTGGGTCCGCAAAGTGCGAATTTGCGCTTCTAGGCGATCGAGATTGATGTTACTGTGAAAAAGCTGCAGACTGAGGTTAATTTTATCGTAGTCCGTCGAGGTCAGGGTGGTTCGCACATCGTGGATGTGTTCGGCCGTGGTGTAGGTATCGGTGGTGACGGAGAGAATCGGCAAGGGATCGGGCAAACCTTCAATTAAACGGGCGATCGAAGGATTGAGGTCATGACCTGCTGTTAAGACTATACCGGCTAATTGGGGATAATTGGCCGATTGGTGGGCCTGTAACATCCCGATAATCACATCGCCGCGATCCCAAGGAGTGATAATTAAACTGTCTTCTTTTATCCGCTCTAGGGCATTTTGCATCTGCATGGCCACCACCAGAAAGTTACTAGCTAAACTATCTAATCTGTGCTGTCCGTAGAGAACTTTTGCCTGTAATTGTTGGGCGATTTCTGCTACTCGCGGGCTGCTAAGTTTGGCATTATGAGGAATCACTCCCAGGGCATATTCTTGGGGGGGAAAAATTTTAGTGAGGGTTTTCCGTAATTCCTCTGTTTTTTCCTCTTCAGCTTGATTGATAATAATGCCAATCACCTTACAACCTTTATCTTGGTAGGTGTCGCAGGAAATCAGGATCGGACTAAGGGCATCTTCGATACTGCGCTGGTGGGCATTACCTAATATTAAGATGGGATGGCCGAGATTTTTGGCGATTTCTGTATTTAGTTCAAATTCAAAGGCGGAATTTTCTTGCAGATAATCGGAACCTTCACAGAGGATAAAATCATATTTTTTTTCTAAGTTTTTAAACTTTTTGATAATTCTTTCGATGATTTCATCAAATTTTTGTTGTACCAATAAATCCTTAACTTCTTCGTAACATAAACCGAAGGCCTCTTCGTAGGTTTGTTCTAATTTAAAATAATTGAGGATTAAGTCAATGTCTTCATCCCGATGACCTTGGGAACAGTCAAGAACAATTGGCTGGAAAAAAGCAACTTTATTAGTTTTGCGGAGAATTAAGTCAATAATTCCTAAAGCTACTAACGCTTTACCGCTTCCCGTTGCCGTCGTGCTGATATATAAAGAGTTAGTCATGGGTAGAGCAGAATAATAACAAGAGTGAGATTTAATTGGGCTACCCCAACCTTGAGGTGGGCTTTTTCAGCTAAATCTAGATAATTTTGATGAATCTGTTGATGGCAATAATTAACTTTTAAGTAAGTAGTTCTAATCAAATAGAAGATTGATCCCCCCTTAATAAGGTGGTTTTGATCCCCCCTTAATCCCCCCTTAATCCCCCCTTAATAAGGGGGGGCTGCGATCAAGTTGTCTATAAGGGCGTGAATTGTTGACAAATTTTCAGTAAACTATCTTTATTTGTTGGCTAATCCAGAGATTTTTATCCCAGAGTGATCGCTGTTTAAATATCTACTAGAGAGTGATCGACTATACCTTGTAATCTAGCAGTTATTTTGTCCGATGGCTGTTCACTGGTAACATTTTTTCCATGAACTTGATTGAATTTCCTCAGATTACAATAAAGACTCCAGAAAATCCTATCACCGGCTTTCTAGCTAGGGCTTGATTTTTCATAAAGATTTAAGTAGGTAGGCGTTAAAAGTTGTCAGACACCCCCCTTATCAAGGGGGGCAGGGGGGATCCCCCCGCCTATCGGCACCCCCCTTATTAAGGGGGGCAGGGGGGATCGAACCTAAAATCCATTTTTAATTTAATTATAACCAGCTACTTAAGCTTATATCCCTCGGATTGCCATTAAATCTTAACTGGAAGCAATTACCCCAGATTGTTGAAACCATTGGCTAATTCCGGCGGCTAAAACTTGCGCTAATTGTTTTTGTGCCTGAGTATCGGTAATCCATTCAAATTCTTGAGGATTACTCATAAATCCTAACTCTAATAACAAAGAAGGACTACTATAGGGACGAGTTAAAGCTAAATTATTCCAAAATACTCCATAGGAAGGACGGTTAAGATTTTTGGTTAAATAATCGTGGAGAAAAACCGATAAATCCGCTGCCTGGGGATGATACCAAAATATGCCAATTCCTTGAGTATTTAAGGCATCTCCATCATCGGGTAAAGCATTATAGTGAACCGATAGTGCTAGGGTTGGTTGCAGATTATTAATCATCTCTACCCGTGCTGGTAGGGATAGCTCAATGTCCGTTTCTCTGGTTAAATAAACTGTTGCCCCCAATTTTTCTAACTCCCGTTTAATTAATTTAGACATAACTAAATTAATCTCTTTTTCCGTGTAACCCGTTGGACCGACAGCACCAGTTTCTTTACCTCCGTGTCCGGGATCTAATAAAATAACTTTGCCCTGTAAATTATCACTTTTTTCCGGGGGATGACGCAGGGTTAAGATTAAATTTGTCCCTTGATAACGAAGACTATAACCCCACTGTTGTTTTTGATTAAGATTAAAAGTGTATTCTATCGTGGTCGGGTTGATTTGTCGCCAATCTAAACGTCTGATTAAAGGATTATCCACCAGAAAAATTGTATCGGTTTGGGCAATGGTATTATAAAGGGTCAAAATAAATTTATCATCCTCTTGTCTCACGGCGATGGGTACAGGATGGGAAAGGGGGAAAATAATTTCCGTTGCTTGATTGATACTGCGAGAAGAGAGACCACGAATATTAGCATTATCTAGGACTTCATTAACTATTAAACGGGTTTCTCGCTCTAAAATCCAACCACCATAATCTAACCGTAACCAATCCCCTTCTTTCCCAGTGACTCTCGCTTTTGTGCCTTGGGGTAAAGGAGTTAAACGGGAATAATCACTACCCGGCCCCGTGCGAGCTACTCCTTGGGCAGCTATAATTTCAATCACTGGTAAATTTTGATCGCTAATAATGTTAATTTCTCCTTGACCTTGTTGGCTAATCGAGCGATTATTTAATTGTGCTGTAAAAATAGGTTTTCCTAAGTTAGCCTCTTGCTTAAACTGCTGACAACCTCGATAGTAACCAGTTTTATCCTCGGAATTCGCTTGATTAAGATTAGTTAAAACTGCGGCATTACTAGGCAGTTTTGTGGTTTGAGTTTGGGGTAAAAGAGGTAAGATTTTATCTCCTAACTGCACAGAAACCTGAGCTTGGGGAGTGGCAATCGCACTAAAACAAATCCATTCCCCCACTAACCTCGTCCTATGGACAGCAGGACTGAGAGAGTTATCAGCAAAAGCTAATTCGTGGGGAATAACTGCTTGAGTATCTAGACGAATTATTTGACGATTAATAGTTTGGTTTTGATAGCGAATAGTGAAATTATTTTCGCCAACTTCTAGGGGAAAACTAGGGGCAAAATATCCTTTAGCACTGCGTTCAATCGGTTGATTATTGAGCAAAACTTGACCCGATGGAGGAGCAGAACCAATAAAAAAGATTCTCGATGCCGTGGTTTGATGATTATCGGGAGGATAAACAATCATTAATGAGGCAGATTTAGCGCTGATGCTGTGATAAAAACCAATTAATAGCACTAAAACTAAACCGATTAAGATATTTTGTCCAAAAGTTCTCACCTTTAACCAGAATGGCCCCATATTATCCCCCTCTTAGCTGACAAATATTATCCTAAGACAAATTCTAGAGGTTTGTTGTTCGTCTTCTCAGTTGTACTACATTTAAACTGAGCGGGAAATTCAGTACAAATGATCTGACTTCTTCTCCCCTCTCAACTCTCCCCATTCCCCACTTCATAATTCATAATACCCACACCCTGTTTGTGACCCTCGTAACTTATG